>JBPBQU010000078.1:0-4057 GCA_050955085.1 Janthinobacterium lividum
AACTCAACGACGCGCTCAAAGGGTTCGGTTCGATGTTCGGCGCGACCGAGCCGGGCCCGTCGAGTTCGACGCCCTTCGGGCCGGCCGGTGCTTCGCCCCGCCCCGAGGCGGAACAGCCGGTGACGACCTTCGACGACGTCGTCCTGGAGGACCCGGCCGAAGCCGTCCGGCGCGCCCGGGCCGAAGCCGCGGAAGCATCGGCCGAGGCGGCGGACGCCCGGCCCGGCACCGGGTCCGCCCCGTTCACGACATGAGTTGACGACGCCGGGCGTGCCGCTGGGCGCGCCCGGCGTCGGCGTACCAACCCCAGAACAACACGATCGCCGTCGCCACCTCCACGGCGTCGCCGCCGTAGAACAGCAACTGCGCCCCGACTCCACCGCCCTGGGCGAACAGCACCTTCGCCACTACGTCGTGGGCGGCCAGCACCACGATCAGGACGGCAGCCCGGCCCATGACGCCCGGCCGATCCACTACCGGGTCCACACCCACGAGCCAGGTGTCGAACACCCAGCCGGTCGCGGCCATGTGCGCCATGAGCAGCAGGTGCCACCCCGGCCGATGGGCCAGTGGGCTGAGGTAGGCGAGGCAGAGACCGCCGATGTCCAGGATCAGCAGCACCGGCCACCACGTGAGCCCCCGGACCCAGCGACTGTGCAGCACGGCCAGCATCGTCCGTCGCGGCCACCGGTGGACATCGGCGACGCGCAGCACGAGAGTGACGGGTGCGGCCAGGGCGAACAGCAACGGCGCCAGCATGGTCGCCAGCAGGTGTGCGGTGACCTCGCCGGGGAACCCGTCGCCAGGGACCAACCCCGCGGCGATCGTGCTGAAACCCGTTCCCGCGGCGGCAGCCGAGCGATGGATCGGCCAGCCGTCACCGCGCCGGTGCAGTCGACTCTCCGCTGCGAGGTACCCCAGGATCAGCAGCACCCCTGCGATGACGGCCGGTGTCACCGCGGGGCCGACCCTCGCTGCCACCTCGATACCAGCGCACCGATGACCACCGCGACCCCGCCGGCGACGTTCCAGGCCACGTTGTAGGGCAATAGGTCCACGCCGTAGCGGATCTGGTGCAGGCCGAGAATCATGTGCTGGACGACACCGTCGTACAGCTGGAACCCACCCCAGCCCAGCAACCCTCCCGCGAGCAGGCGTCGCCGCTGCGTGGTCCCACGCCGTTGCAGGTCGGCGAAGAGGAACAACCCGGCCACGATGGCGACCCAGCTGAACGCGTGGAACAGTCCGTCGGAGACGAGCCCGGCAGACGTCGTGGACCGGTCGTAGAAGTGGTGCCAGTGCAGGATCTGGTGGAACACGGTCTCGTCGAGGAACCCGGCCAGGCCGATCCCCATGAGCAGCCCCGCGAGCAGGGAGCGGCCCCGCACGGATCAGCCCGCCTGCGGTGGCACCACCGAGAGGCCCGTGTGCACACCGCCCAACACCTCCACCACCGATGCCCGGCGCAACCCCTCCAGCTCCACCGCCTGGCGCTGCGCTCGCTGCACCAGGTCCTCCAGGGCACCGGCATCCAACCGGTTATCGGTGCGGGCCAGCTCGCGCAGGCTCACCCAGCCCGCCCCCTTGCCCTGCACCGCCAGGGTGAGCGCCTCCAGCTCCACGACCGTGCTCAGCGGAGAACGGCGCAACACCCGTCCGTTCGGCTTCAAGGCGACCAGCGCTTCCCCGAGGCGACCCGCGAGCTGCAAGGACAACCGGCGTCGCACCCCGAGACTGCGCATGAAACCGGACAACGAACGGCGGTCCTCCGCGATCTCCCGGCGCAGGGTGGCGAGCTTCTCACCGGCGTCGGTACCGCGGTGACTGCGGGCCGCACGGGTGAACCGTGCGAGCCCGGCGGTCGCCCCCGCGAGGTGGTCGTTGAGGTAGATCTCGAGGAAATGCTGACGATCGGTGGTCTCCACCCCGGGAAAGCTACCCCGCCGGGGAGATGTAGAAACGCCGCGGTATGCGGGGACGGTCTCGGGGGTAGGTCCTGGAGGTGGACATCGGCCCTCGCCTCTCGTTGACGTTCGTCGGCACCGCGACCACGCTGCTGCGCTGGGGCGTGCCGGGAGAACCGGCGCTGACCCTGCTCACCGACCCCAACTTCTTGCACCGCGGGCAGTACGCCTATCTCGGCAGGGGCCTGGTGTCGAAGCGGTTGACCGAACCCGCGTTCGCGGTCGGTGATCTGCCCGCGCTGGACGCGATCCTGCTCTCGCACCTGCACGGGGACCACTTCGACCGGGTGGCCCGACGCGGACTCGACCATGAGGTTCCGTTGTTGACCACCCCGCACGCGCAGCGTCGCCTCGCGGGTCGCCACGGCTTCCGGGACGTCACGGGGCTCGCCACCTGGTCCTCCCGCACCCTGGTGTCCAGGGGGCAGCAGGTGCGGGTCACCGCGGCGCCCGCCCGGCACGCACCGGCCGCCTGGCAGTTGCTCTTGCCGCCGGTGATGGGCAGCCTGCTGGAGTTCGGCCCGGTGGGTGGCGCACCAAGCTGCACCGTCTACGTGTCCGGGGACACCCTGAACGTTCCCGAGCTGGCCGAGATCCCGCGGCGCTACCCCGAGGTGGACGTGGCTGTGCTGCACCTCGGCGGGACGATTCTGCCGCCGGGGTTGCTGCCGAGACGACTGCCGGGGTGGTTGCCGGGTGGGCTGATGGTGACGATGGACGGGGTCCAGGGGGCGGACCTGCTCCAGCTCGTCGCCGCGACATCGGCGGTACCGGTGCATTACGACGACTACGGGGTGTTCCGCTCCCCGCTGTCCGATTTCCGCGCCGAGGTCGACAGGCGCGGACTCGGTGGTGTCGTGCGCTACGTCGGGCGGGGGGAGACCACCGAGTTCTGACGTGCCGCGGCTGTTTCTGGCGTGCCGTCGGCTGGGGCTCCGGACACAGTGGGAACGTGCCCGAGCAGCCCGAGGACCATGATCTGCCCGACGACCAGGACCTGCCCGAACGCGCACCCGGCACCCGACGCTGGTTGTTCGCCGACCAGCTCGGGCCGCACTTCCTGGACGCCCCCACGCAGCCCGTGCTGCTGTTGGAATCGAGCGACGTGTTCCGTCGCGGACGTTTCCACCGGCAGAAGGCGCACCTGATTCTCTCCGCGCTGCGCCACCGGGCTCGTGAGCTCGGTGCGCAGGCGGTGTTCGTGCGGGCCGCCACCTACCGCGAGGGTCTCGCCGGGATCGACGAACCGGTGAGCGTGTGCGATCCGACGTCCTACCCGGCGCGCCGCTTCGTCCGACGCCTCGACGACGTCGAGGTCCTGGCCTCGCGGGGGTTCGTCGTGACGGAGGAGAGGTTCCGGCAGTGGGCCGAGGGTCGTGGCCGCCGCCGATTGCTCATGGAGGACTTCTACCGTGACGTCCGCCGCCACCACGGTCTGCTCATGGACGGGACCGAACCGGTTGGAGGAACATGGAACTACGACCACGACAACCGGGAGGCACCGCCGAAGACGGCGCGCCTCGACGTCGGGGAGCCCTGGTGGCCCCGCGAGGACGACATCGATGCCGAGGTTCGCGCCGATCTGGATCGGATGGTCCGCGACGACGGCGTCGAGTTCACCGGCAACGACGGGCCGCGACGGTTCGCCGTGACCCGCAGCGAAGCCGTCAGCGCGCTGGACCGTTTCCTCACCGAACGCCTGGAGACGTTCGGTGCCTACGAGGACGCGATGCTGAGCCAGGACCCGTGGATGGCGCACTCACTGCTCTCCGCGCCGCAGAATCTCGGTCTGCTCGATCCGGTCGAGATCGCCCGCCGTGCCGAGGAACACGGCCGCGCCCACGATGTGCGGCTCGCGTCGGTGGAGGGTTTCATCCGCCAGGTCGTCGGCTGGCGCTCCTACACCTGGCACCTGCACTGGTACCTCGGCGAGGGTTACAAACAGAGCAACTTCCTCGGTGCCCAGAACCCGCTACCGCAGTGGTTCGCCGATCTGGACGCGGACGCCGT
Source organism: Janthinobacterium lividum (assembly GCA_050955085.1). GTDB lineage: Bacteria > Actinomycetota > Actinomycetes > Actinomycetales > Kineococcaceae > Kineococcus. The sequence continues at coordinate 3,975 of JBPBQU010000078.1, forward strand.
CGACGCGAACTGCCTGTCGCACGTGTTGCGGGGGGTACGCGACGAGGGCTGGGTACACCACATCCCCCGGCTCATGGTGCTCG
>JBPBQU010000079.1:0-4018 GCA_050955085.1 Janthinobacterium lividum
CCGAGGGCGTCGAGGAACCCGAGCAACTCGGACCATTGCGCGCCCTCGGGGTGCACTTCGCGCAGGGGCACCATCTCGGTATGCCGATGCCGGCCACCGACATCCCCGGTTTCCTGGCCCGCACCACCGCGGGCCCGGGGGTTGTGGGTGAACCGGGGGCACTGGGTGGACCGGGCGCACCGCACAGGTCGCGGCGCGGGGAGAGCGACGACGTGCTCATCTGAATCGTGCGGTCCCGACGACGAGGACCTCACCGGCGCCCCGGTCGCACCACCAGGGACGCCCGTCGGGCCGAGGCGGGACTCTCCCTCAGCAGTCCGAGCGGGCAACCCGACCGCGTCGTTCCTTCTCCCGGGAAGCAGACTGGGTCGGTGGACGACGAAGCAGATGAAGGCGGGGCAGGTGAAGGCAGGGCAGATGAAGGCGGGGCAGGTGACGGTGGGGACCGTGAACCCGGCCTGACCCGCCGGGCCGCTGTCGCCCTGGCGGGGGACGACGCCGAACTGCTCGTGCAGGTGGGTTGCGACCTGGCCGACACCGGAAAACAGCTCGAAGCCCTGCGCTGCTTCGAACGTGCGGTCGTCCTGGGTCTGGACTGGGTGTCGTTGAACGTCGGCAACACCCTCAGCGAGCTCGGGCGGCCACTGGAGGCGGTCGCGGCCTACGAGGTGGCGCTGGCGGCGGGTGAGGACGACGCCCATCTGAACCTCGGGAGCGTCCTGGAGGAACTGGGTGACCTCGGTGGCGCGATGCTGGCCTACCGACGGGCGGGAGAGGCAGCCGGGCAATCGGAGGGTTTCGTCGCCCTCGCGCACCTGCTGCACCACCAGGGCGAACCGGCGCAGGCGGAGGACGTGATGCAACGCGCCGCCGCGATGGGCGACCTCGCCGCCGTCGGAACTCTCGCGAGCTGGCGCTGGGACTCGAGCCACGACGTCGCACTCGAACCGCTGCTGCGGGCGGGAGCCGACGCGAGCGGCGCCGCCCGCGCCGACCTGGGGGCGCTGCTGCTCGCGACGGGTCGGCGCAGCCAGGCGAGGGTGGTCCTGCAACAGGGCGCGAACCTCGGTCAGCGGGAGTGCTGGTTGCCGCTGGGGAATCTGTTGGCCGGGGACGACCTGGCGGCCGACGTTCCGGTGGGCAGCGAACTGATGGCCGCCGAACTGGCGTCCGACGAGCTGGTGGACGAGGTTGCGGCCGAGGCCGCGTATCGCGCGGGCATCGCCGCGGGGGACGACTACTGCTACCACAATCTCGGGATGCTGCTGCTGAGCCGCGGTGACCTCGCCGGGGCCGAGGCAAGTTTCCTGGCCGGTTCCGCTGCGGGTGACGAACTGGCCCAGTACGCCTGGCAGCGGATGCACGACGCCCCCGGTTGACCCGACCCGCCACGAGGGCTTCCACTCGATCCGTCGATCAGGCACCCTGGCCTCGACGGATTCCGAAGTAGGAGGCCCTTCGTGGACGCATTGCAGTACATCGACGGTGCCCGGCGTGCAGGCCGGGGCGGTGAGCTCGAGGTCATCGATCCCGCGACGGGCAAGGTGGTCGCGAGCGGTGCGGGGGCGAGCGCAGCGGACGTCTCCGACGCTGTCGTCTCCGCCCGGGCGGCCTTCACGGGGTGGTCGCGCACCACCCCCTCGGCCCGCGCGGAGGTCCTTGCGAAAGCCGCGGCGATCATGGCCGAGCGGGCCGAGGAGTTCGTCATCGCCGAATCCGCCCAGACCGGCAAGTCGCTGCGGATGGCGCGCGAGTTCGACGTGCCCGGCAGTATCGACAACGTCGTGTTTTTCGCGGGTGCGGCCCGGCTCCTGGAGGGCAAGGCGGCCGGGGAGTACGACGGTGACCACACCTCCTACGTCCGCCGGGAGCCGCTCGGAGTCGTGGGGTCCATCGCGCCCTGGAACTACCCGCTGCAGATGGCGGCGTGGAAGGTGCTGCCCGCGATCGCGGCCGGAAACACGATCGTCCTGAAACCCGCCGAGAACACCCCGCTCACCACTCTGCTGTTCGCCGAGGTGTTCACCGCCGCGGGCCTGCCCGACGGGGTGTTCAACGTGGTGACGGGGACCGGGGCGGAGGCCGGGGAGGCCCTCGTGGGTGACCCCCGCGTCGTGATGAGTTCGTTCACGGGTTCCACGGCAGTCGGCCGTCGCGTCATGGAGATCGCCTCGCGCACCGGCAAGCGGGTGCACCTCGAACTCGGGGGCAAGGCGCCGTTCCTGGTCTTCGACGACGCCGACGTCGAGGCCGCGGCGCAGGGGGCCGTGGCCGCCTCGCTCATCAACTCCGGTCAGGACTGCACCGCGGCGACCCGCGCCTACGTGCAGCGCCCACTGTTCGACGCGTTCGTCGCCCGCACCGCGGAACTCATGGCCGGCGTGCGGGTCGGGTTACCGACCGCCGAGGGCACCGACATGGGCCCGCTCATCCACACGAAGCAACGCGACAAGGTCGCCGGGATGGTCGAACGCGCGGTCGCCGCCGGGGCGCGCGTCGTCACGGGGGGCTCCGTCCCCACCGCAGCCGCCGACGGCAGCGACCTGTCCGCGGGGGCGTTCTACGCCCCGACCCTCGTGGTCGACGCGGCTCAGGACTCCGAGATCGTGCAGGAGGAGGTGTTCGGACCGGTCCTCGTGGCCCTCCCCTTCGACACCGACGACGAGGGTCTCGACCTCGCCAACGACACGCCCTACGGTCTGGCCGCGTCCGCGTGGACGAGAGACGTCTACCGCTCGATGCGGGCCAGTGCGGAGATCCAGGCCGGGTGCGTGTGGATCAACGATCACATCCCGATCATCAGCGAGATGCCGCACGGCGGGGTCAAGGCGTCGGGTTTCGGCAAGGACATGTCGGCCTACTCCCTGGAGGAGTACACGGCCGTCAAGCACGTCATGTTCGACCGCACCGGGGTGGCCCGCAAGGAGTGGCACCGCACGGTGTTCTCCTGACACCGCGGGTGATCCATCCCACATCGCGGCTGGTCCGACGCAACCCGGCCGCGCCGCAGACTTGACGCGAAGACATCCGCCGAGGAGGAGACGTCATGCCTGCAGCCGCCCGCTGGTTCCGGATCATCACGGTCGTCGAGGCGATCTCGTGGACGGCGCTGCTCACCGCGATGTTCCTCAAGTACGTTCTCGACGCGCCCCACGAAGGGGGTGTGCCCATCGTGGGAATGGTCCACGGCATCGGTTTCGTCGTCTACCTGATCTCCACGGTCTGGGCTGCCCGGCAGTTGCGCTGGGGCCGGTGGACCGGACTCGTCGGTCTGGCGTCCGGCGTGCCGCCCTACGGCACCGTGGTGTTCGAGCGGTGGGTGGCACGCAGCGGACGACTCGGGGCGGGCCCGCGCTCGAACAACGTGGCGCGGCCCGCCGCCCAGGCCTGACGGGCAGCTGCTGCGCGTCGGCCACCCGGTCGACGCCGGGTCAGAGGTAGCGGAGCGGGTCGAAGTCGGCCAGCGGGATGATCCGGACGCGTGGCAGCACGACGTTGAAGGCGCGTACGTCGTCCTCGAGGTCGTAGACCCGCAGTCCGCGATCGAAGAACGCGGCGTACTGGGAGTTCACGAACTCGCGGAAGGCGAAGAGCCCGACGCGGCGGCCCCCTGTGAGCAGCGCGTCGATCTGCGGGAGGAAGTCCCCGTCGTGGCTCGCCAGCAACACGTCGCCCTCGCGGCCCACGAGGGCATCGAGGGTCCGCTGGATACCGATGTCGACGACCTTCTCGCCCGGCCCACCGGAGAGCGGGATCGGCTGGTACCCGAGGGCCAGCAGCGCCTGCACGAACGACATCGGCAGGTGGCCGCTGGAGGCGTTGAGGAAGAACAAGCCCTTGGCGGGCTGTTGGTAGGTGGTCCGGGCGAAGTCCAGCAACCGCTCCCAGCGGGGCCGCTGCTCCGGGGCCGGGCGACCCTCGAGGATCGAGGCTCCCAGGGTCGCGTCGATGTTCTCGCCGTCGACCACGACGTACGTCGTTCCCGTCGCGACCACCTGGACCGTTGTGCTCTCCACAT
>JBPBQU010000080.1:0-3992 GCA_050955085.1 Janthinobacterium lividum
GAGCTCCCCCGCCGCGTCGTCGACGAGGTCGGCGGCGAGCTCCAACGGGTCACCACCGACGGCGGTGGCGTCGGGTTGCGTCGGGGGTTCCGGGATCGTGGTCATGACCCCATCCTCCCCCGACGCACACCCGGGACGGCGATCAGCCCTTGCGGACCTTCGAGGCCGTCTTCGCGCGCGAGGACGCCTCGAGGACCACCTTGCGGATGCGCACGGCCTCCGGGGTCACCTCCACGCACTCGTCCTCGCGGCAGAACTCCAGCGACTGCTCCAGCGACAGGTGCCGCGGGGGCACGAGGCGCTCGAACTCGTCCGACGTCGACGAGCGCATGTTGGAGAGCTTCTTCTCCTTGGTGATGTTCACGTCCATGTCGTCGGCGCGGGAGTTCTCCCCGACGATCATGCCCTCGTACACCTCGGACGTGGGCTCGATGAACATCTGCCCGCGCTCCTGCAGGTTGGTCATCGCGAACGCGGTGGCCGCACCGGAACGGTCGGCGACGAGCGAACCCGACAGGCGGGTGCGGATCTCGCCGGCCCAGTGGTCGTACTGCGCGAAGAGGGCGTGCGCGATGCCGGTACCGCGGGTGTCGGTGAGGAACTCGGTCCGAAAACCGATGAGCCCACGGGAGGGGACGTAGAACTCCATGCGCACCCAGCCGGTGCCGTGGTTGGTCATCGTCTCCATCCGGCCCTTGCGGGCGGCGAGCAGCTGGGTGATGGCACCCAGGTACTCCTCGGGGGAGTCGATGGTCAGGTTCTCGAAGGGCTCGAGGGTCTTGCCGTGCTCGTCCTTGCGGGTGACGACCTGCGGCTTGCCGACGGTCAGCTCGTACCCCTCGCGGCGCATCTGCTCGACCAGGATGGCCAGCGCCAGCTCACCGCGGCCCTGCACCTCCCACGCGTCGGGACGCTCGGTGGGCAGGACGCGGATGGAGACGTTGCCGACCAGTTCCTTCTCGAGGCGGTCCTTCACCAGGCGGGCGGTGACCTTGGCGCCCTTGACCCGGCCGGCCATCGGCGAGGTGTTGATCCCGATGGTCATCGAGATGGCGGGCTCGTCGACGGTGATGAGCGGCAGCGGGTGCGGGTCGTCCGGGTCGGCCAGCGTCTCGCCGATGGTGATCTCGGGGATGCCGGCGACGGCGACGATGTCACCGGGGCCGGCCTTCTCACCGGGCACGCGGGTGACGGCCTCGGTCACAAGCAGCTCGGTGACCTTGACGCGCTCGATGGTGCCGTCGTGCTTGCACCACGCGACCTGCTGACCCTTGATCAGTTCACCGGAGAAGATGCGCAGCAGCGCGAGGCGGCCGAGGAACGGCGACGCGTCGAGGTTGGTGACGTGCGCCTGCAGCGGGGTCTCGGGGTCGTAGGTCGGCGCCGGGATGGTGTCGATGATGGTCTGGAACAGCGGGACGAGGTCCTCGGCGTCCGGCAGGCCACCGTCCTCGGGCTGGTTGAGCGAGGCGCGCCCGTTCTTGGCCGAGGCGTAGACGACGGGGACCTCGAGCAGCTTGTCGACGTCGATTCCCTCGACGTCGGCGCCCAGGTCCAGCAGCAGGTCGATGGTCTCCTCCACGACGGCGGCGATACGCGCGTCGGGACGGTCGACCTTGTTGACGAGGATGACGACGGGCATGCCGGCCGCAAGGGCCTTGCGAAGCACGAAGCGGGTCTGCGGCAGCGGGCCCTCGGAGGCGTCGACGAGCAGCACGACACCGTCGACCATCGACAGCCCGCGCTCGACCTCACCACCGAAGTCGGCGTGGCCGGGGGTGTCGATGATGTTGATGGTCATGCCACCCTCGGGCGACCCCGGGCCGCTGTAGCGCACCGAGGTGTTCTTCGCGAGGATCGTGATGCCCTTCTCGCGCTCGAGGTCACCGGAGTCCATGACGCGCTCGTTGACGTCGGCGTTCGCGCGGAAGGCGCCGGACTGCCAGAGCATCGCGTCGACGAGCGTCGTCTTACCGTGGTCGACGTGGGCGACGATCGCGACGTTGCGCAGGTCGTTGCGTGTGCTCAAGGGCATGTGGCTTCTCGATCCGCAGCAGAGACAAGGGGGGTTGACAAGGCAGTCTATCCGCCGTCGGCACCCGCTTCGGTCCTCATGCCCGCAGTGCGGACCCTCAGCTGCCCTGGATCGAGGCCCCACCCCGCCGCTGGAGGCCGAGTTGCATCGCCGCCACGAGCGGGATGTCACCGGGCAACCACCGCGGTGCCGTCCAGTCTCCGAGGCCCCGCCACCTCAGCTCGTCGTGGTCCTGCAGGGGTGCGGGGACGCCGCGGGTCAGCACGGCCCACCACACCCGCATCTCCAACTCCGCCGTGAGCGGCCAGGCACCCTCCGGCCCGACCACCTCGGCCCCGAGCTCGACGTCCACCCCGAGCTCCTCGCGCAGTTCGCGGTGCAGCGCCTGCTGCGGGGTCTCACCGACCTCGACCTTGCCGCCCGGGAGTTCCCAGAATCCCGCCAGCGCAGGCGGGGCGCTGCGCCGGGCGGTCAGCAACCGGGTCGGTTCGAGCAGGTCGTCGACGATCGCGGCCCCCACCACCAGCCTCACGAGACGGATCTCATGACAACGGGGCCGGAGCCGGGAGGGGCTGGGCACCGCGCGCCGTGAGCAGGCTCTGCAGGACGGTGAGTTCACCCCGCTGGCTGGCGACGATGGCCCCGGCGAGGTCGCGCACCTCGCTCGTGGTGGCGCGCCGGGCGCCGATCTGCGCCATCTCGATCCCACCCTCGTGGTGGCGCAGCATGAGCTGCAGGAAGTCCACCTCGAAGGTGGCCCCCGTCTCGGTGGAGAGTCGCGCCAGCTCCGCCGCCGTCGCCATGCCGGGCATGATGCGCCCCTGGTCCTGCTGGAGCACGTGCCGGGCGTGCTCGTCCGTGCCGCGCATCCACTCCATGACCGGGCCGGTGGAGGCCAACGGTTGGTCCCAGGTGATGAGCAGCGACTGCATGCGTCCCATCTGATTGCCCTGGGTGGAGGCGATGTCCACCGCGAGCTGGCGCACCTCGGGCGAGGGCGCATCCTGGATCGCCTGGTAGGCCATCGCCACGGCCTGGCTGTGATGGGTGCTCATGTCGCGCGAGAACCCCACGTCGACGGACTGGGCACCGGGCGCGGACGGCAGCGCCCGGCCGGCGACGAGACCCACGACGAAGGCCAGCAGGACACCGACGATCGTCAGGAGAAGGCTCCGCGAGGTGGGCCGGGAACGCTGCTGCAACATCACCGGGAGCTCAGCCCGTCGGCGTTCCGACCCCGTTGGAGCACAGCGCCCCCGGTTCGGGGGCCTGCGGACTCTGCACGTACTTGGCCAGGAACGCACCGATGCGCGGGTCGGCTGCGCTCTCGACCTGCAGCTGGTGGTTCCAGGCGGAAAGCACCACGGGTGTCGGCAACCCCTCGTACGGCGAGAGGACGGTGTACGTCTGATTCGCCACGTCGGCCTTGAGCTCGTCGACGTCCGCGGCCGGCAGGTCGGGCGAATAGGTGATCCACACCGCACCATGCTCCATCGAGTGCACGGCGTTCTCGTTCTTCACCGGCGCGTCGTAGATGCCGCAGTTCAGCCAGACGGGGTTGTGCGGGCCGCCGACGGGGGGCGTCTCGGCATAGGTCTGCGCGTCCTCGCTGTGCAGGCCACCCTTGTAGTCGAACGTCTTCACCGCGGCCAGCGAGGGCGGGTCGGGTTGGTTGACGATGACGGCCGTGACGATGGCTGCGGCCCCGAGGACCACGACCGTGGGTATCGCGATGATCGCGATCCGACGCCGACGTGCGCTCGCCTGTTCCGACTTCCGCATCGCCGCTACCCGCGACGCCCGCTCCTCACGGGTGGCGCCACTGCTCCCGGTCGTCCGCTCGTCCTGCGCGTCGGCCATCGACTCCCTCTCGCGTCATCAACCGCCACAGATCGTGACGACCAGTCCATTCTGCAACGGACCGACGATTCGTGACGCCATCGCCTCGCGGGACAGG
>JBPBQU010000081.1:0-3971 GCA_050955085.1 Janthinobacterium lividum
GGGTGTACTGCGGCTGCTTGAGCAGCTCGACGAGGCGTGCACCCCGGGCGAGCTGGTTACGGGACGCCTGGTCGAGGTCGGAGGCGAACATCGCGAAGGCCTCCATGGCGCGGAACTGCGCGAGGTCCAGCTTCAGGGTCCCGGAGATCCCCTTGATGGCCTTCGTCTGTGCCGCACCACCGACACGGGACACCGAGATGCCGACGTCGATCGCCGGCCGCTGGTTGGCGTTGAAGAGATCGGACTGCAGGAAGATCTGCCCGTCCGTGATGGAGATGACGTTGGTCGGGATGTACGCCGAGACATCGTTGCCCTTGGTCTCGATGAAGGGCAGACCCGTCATCGACCCGGCGCCGAGCTCGTCGGACAACTTCGCACACCGCTCCAGCAGGCGGGAGTGCAGGTAGAACACGTCACCGGGGTAGGCCTCACGGCCCGGGGGACGTCGCAGCAGCAATGACACGGCGCGGTAGGCCTCGGCCTGCTTGGACAGGTCGTCGAAGACGATGAGGACGTGCTTGCCGCCGTACATCCAGTGCTGACCGATGGAGGAACCGGTGTAGGGGGCCAGGTACTTGAAGCCCGCCGGGTCGGACGCAGGCGCCGCGACGATGGTCGTGTACTCCATCGCGCCGGCCTCTTCGAGGCTGCGTCGCACCGCGGCGATCGTCGAGCCCTTCTGGCCGATGGCGACGTAGATGCAGCGGACCTGCTGTTTCGGGTCCCCGCTCTCCCAGTTGGCCTTCTGGTTGATGATGGTGTCGATCGCGATGGCGCTCTTACCGGTCTGACGGTCCCCGATGATGAGCTGACGCTGTCCGCGACCGATCGGGATCATCGCGTCGATCGCCTTGATGCCGGTCTGCATCGGCTCGCGTACTTCCTGACGCTGCATGACCGAGGGGGCCTGCAGTTCGAGCGCACGACGGGCCTCGGCCTCGATCGGTCCGAGACCGTCGATCGGCGCACCGAGCGGGTCGACGACACGGCCGAGGAAGTTGTCCCCCACCGGAACCGAGAGGACCTCGCCCGTGCGGTGGACCTCCTGGCCCTCCTCGATTCCCGCGTAATCCCCGAGGACGACGACCCCGATCTCGCGCACGTCGAGGTTCTGGGCCAGACCCAGGGTGCCGTCGGCAAAACGAAGCAGCTCGTTCGCCATGACCGAGGGAAGACCCTCGACCCGGGCGATGCCGTCGCCGGCTTCGCTCACGCGGCCGACTTCCTCGGCCGCGGCGGTTCCGGGGTCGTACGACGCCACGAAGGCGTCGAGCGCGTCCCGGATCTCCTCCGGGCGGATGGTCAGCTCGGCCATGGGATGCCCTGCTCTCCTTCTCGGTCATGCAGTCTGGAATGGGTCGTGCTCGAAGACATTGTCTCCCGCGACAACGGGAGGCCGCCCAACGGTGCCGCGGTGCGGAGCTCGGGGATCAGCCCGCGAGCCGACGCCGGGCCTCGGCGAGCCTGGTCGAGATGGTCCCGTCGATGACGTCGTCGCCGACGTTGATGCGTAGGCCGCCCACGAGGTCCGGGTCGACTTCGGCGTTGATCCGGATCGTGTGGCCGTACTGGCGCGCCAGTCCTGCGGCGAGCCGCGAGCGCTGCACCTCACTGAGCGGTTGCGCACTGACGACGTGGGCAACGAACTGTTGGCGACGCCGGGCGGCAAGAGTGACCCAGTCCTCCAACAGCTTCTCCGCGCGCACACCCCGCGGAGACATGGCCGCTCGACGAGCCAGCTGAACGACCTCCGGAGACGCCTTGTCCAACAGCAGGCGAGACATCAGCGACGCCCGGTTGGCCTCGGGTGCGCTCTGATCGGCAAGCGCGTCACGCAGCCGGGTGTTCCCCGCGATGGTGCGGGAGAACCGGAAGAGCTCGTCCTCCAGTGAGTCGAGCCGGCCGAGACGATCGGCCTGGGTGATGACCGCGACGACCGCCACCCGCTCGGTCGCATCGGCCAGGTCACGCCCGGCGGCCCAACGGCCCGCGGCCAGCGCCGCCACCGTCTCCAGCGCCGCCGGCGTGATCTTCCCACCGAGGCTCTGGTGCACGAAGGCCGCTTTCGCCGAACCGGCACGGGCCGGGTCCGTCAACGCCCGGCGCAGCCGGACCGAGGAGTCGAGCAGCGAGGTGACGGCGAAGAGGTCCTCACCGGTCCGTGCTGCATCTGCACCCGGGGCGGACAACTGCGCCTCGAGCACCTCCTCGGCCCGCTCGAGGCTGTGGCGGGACTGTCCGCCGTCGAGCTCGTGGCTCATCGCCGGCTCACTCCCGCGCTTTCGAGCTCGCTCAGGAACCGGTCCACGACACCGCTCTGGCGGGTGGAGTCCTGGAGGGACTCACCCACGATGCGCGACGCCAGGTCGGTCGCCATCCGGCCGACCTCAGTGCGCAGCTGTGCCGTCGCCTGAACCCGCTCGGCCTCGATCGTGGCGCGGGCGGAAGTGGTGATCCGCTCGGCCTCGGCCTGAGCCTGCTCCCGCATCTCGGTGACGATCACCGCACCCTGCTGGCGAGCCTCCTCGCGGATGCGGTTCGCCTCCGTCCGGGCGTCGGCAAGCTGCGCCTTGTACTGGGCGAGGGCGTCAGCAGCTTCCTGCTGCGCCTTCTCCGCCTTCTCGACGTTGCCTTCGATGGCCGCCCGACGCTCGGCGTAGACCTTCTCAAGGCGCGGAACGATCTTCTTCGCGACGTAGATGTACAGCGCCACGAACACAATGATCCCGAAGATCATCTCGCCCAGGTGGGGCAGGATCGGGAACTTGGGGTCGCCCGGGGTGGTGGCCTCGGCCGCTGCGGCCAAGGCCGGTGCTACGAGCTGCACGGCTCCTCCTCTGGATCAGCGCTCTGCGGCGGATACGGGGCGCTGGATCAGGAGCGGAAGACGAACGCCAGGGCCAGCCCGAAAATGGCCAGTGCCTCGGTCAGGGCGAACCCGAGGAAGGCGATGGTCTGGAGCATGCCGCGCGCCTCGGGCTGGCGGGCGACGCCATTGATGTAGGCGGCGAAGATCAGGCCGACGCCGATACCGGGGCCGATAGCCGAGAGGCCGTAACCGAGGATTGCGATATTGCCGGTCATGGTCCGTCCGTTCCTTTCGTTGTCGGCGCGGAAACAGCGCCGAGATGTGGTGCTCGGATCAGTGTTCGTCGGCGAGGGAGCCGGCGATGTACAGGGCGGCCAGCAGCGTGAAGATGTACGCCTGCAAGACCTCGACGAGGAGCTCGAACAGAGTCATCACAACGCCCATGGCGAAAGTCGGAATGGAGAAGATCTGCAGGCCCAGGCTGTCCGAGTGCAGCAGCATGTACTCACCACCAGAGATGAAGAGCACCAGCAGGATGTGCCCGGCAAACATATTGCCGAACAATCGCAACGCCAACGTCACCGGGCGAGTGATGAAGTACGTGATCAACTCGAGGAAGAACACCAGAGGCTTGATCCACCCAGGCAGGCCGGGCGGGAGCAGGCTGGCGAGATAACCGCCCAGTCCGCGTCGCTTGATCCCGAGGTAGTGGTAGATCACGAAGACCACCAGCGCCAACACCAACGGGAAAGCGATACGCGCCATCGTCGGATATTGGAAGAAGGGGATAATACCGAAGAGGTTGTTCAAGAGGATCAGGGTGAAGAAGGTGAACAACAGCGGCACGAAGCGCAGGAAGTCTCGCGACCCGATGATCTCGCGGCCGATACTGTTGCGCACCAGCCCATAGGTCGCCTCTGTCACCATCTGTCCCTTACCGGGGACAACCGTCATACGGCGGGTAGCCACCCCCAGCACGACGGCAATGATGACAGCGGAGATGGCCAGTACCAGCGCGGGACGAGTAACGGCGAACGCACCACTCGTCCCAAAGATCGGCCACCAGAAGATGTCCTGGCTAGGGGCTTCGAAGCCCTCCCCGCCACCAGCGGCAGCGAGCATTCCGAAGCTCACGTGTACTCCTCCGTGCGAACGTCTTCGT
>JBPBQU010000082.1:0-3919 GCA_050955085.1 Janthinobacterium lividum
CGATCGCCCAGACCTCCACCGCGGTCTCGGGGACAGGTCCGACGCGCGCCTCGGCGCCGAGCACGACCACGAGGTCGGCCGAACGCAGCATCGCGTCGGTCAGCTGTCTTGGGTGCTGGTCGCTGATGTCGACCCCGAGCTCGGCGAGACTCTGCACGGACTCGGGGTTCAGGGTGCCGCCTGCCTTGGTGCCGGCGGAGTCCACCACCACAGCCGGCCCGGCGGCCCGACGCATCAGCCCGGCCGCCAGCTGGGATTTCCCGGCGTTGCGTACGCAGACGAACACAACGCAGGGGGTGGTGGTGGAACGGGTGTTCGGCACGGCAACTCCTCAGGTGTCGAGTCCGGCGGGACGAAGGTCGCTCACCCGATGAGTACCAGCCAGCCGGCGAGGGTGACGAGGGTCACCACGAGCACGGGGGTGATGAGCACGATCCCGGTGCGGAAATACTGGCCCCAGCTGATGTGGATGCCCTTGCGTTGCAGCACGTGCAGCCACAACAGGGTGGCGAGGCTGCCGATGGGGGTGATCTTCGGGCCGAGGTCGGAACCGATGACACCCGCATAGACCATCGCCTCGTGGGTGAGGCCGGTGGCGCCGACGGCGCCCACCGCCAGGGCGGCGATGAGGACCGTCGGCAGATTGTTCATGATCGACGCCAGCAGGGCGACGACGAGGCCGACACCCAGGGCGGTGGCCAGGTCGCCGTGGTCGCCGAACATCGCGAACAGTTCGCTGAGGTAGCGGGTGAGGCCCTGGTTGCGCAGGCCGTAGACGACCAGGTACATGCCGATGCTGAACAACACGATCTGCCACGGTGCGTCGAGGACGACCCTGCGGACCGGGATGACCACGCCATCGGCACTGTCCGCGCCGCGAACCCGGGAGCGGGTGAAGAGGAAAGCTGGTCGACGGGCGGCGACGGCCAGCAGGACGACCGCACCGATTCCCGCGACCACCGACAGCGGCAGGTGCAGTGGTTCGGCGAGGAAATACCCGGCCAGCAGGACGGTGAGGACGACCCAACCGGTACGGAAGGTCAACCGGTCCCTGATCGCCGAACTCGGGGCCGCGAGCGCGCTCACGTCGTAGCGGCGTGGGATCGCACGACGGAAGTACACCCCGAGGACGCCGAGACTGGTGGCGACGGAGACGATCCCGACCGGGACCATGATGCTCGCGTAATGGGCGAAGGTGATGTCGAAGTAATCGGCGGTGACGATGTTCACCAGGTTGGACACGACCAGGGGCAGGCTGCCGGTGTCGGCGATGAAACCGCAGGCGATGACGAACGCCAGCGACGATCTCGCCTCGAACTTCAGGGCGATCAGCATCTGGATGACGATCGGGGTGAGGATGAGCGCCGCCCCGTCGTTGGCGAACACGGCGGCGATCGCCGCGCCCAGCAGTACGATCAGGACGAACAACCGACGGCCGTGACCGCCGCCCCAGCGGGCGACGTGGAGTGCGGCGAACTCGAAGAATCCCGATTCGTCGAGGATCAGGGAGATGAGTACGACGGCCACGAAGGCCAGCGTCGCGTTCCAGACGATCCCCACCACGGTCGCGACGTCCGAGAGGTGCACGACGGTCGTGATCAGGGCCAGGACCGCGCCCCCCAGTGCGGTCCAGCCGATCCCCAGGCCCCGTGGTTGCCAGACGACGAGGACGAGGGTGAGCAGGAAGATCAGGACGGCGATCGCGGTCATGCGGGCGGGGAACTCCTCGGACGACGGGTGCCGGTCTCGGTCCGTGGGGGAACCGCCAGGACGGCGGTGAGCCGGATCGACCGCCTACGGTACGAGACGGTCGTGGGCTGCGGACGCCACGGTGCAGGTCGACCTTCGAGGAGCCTGGGCCGAGGGTGGCCGACGGGAACTACACGGTGATGACGTGGGTCCCACCGGCGCGCAACGCGGTCAGGTGGACGGGATCCGCAGCGCGGTCGGTTACCACGTCGCTGACGTCGCAGAGCGGGGCGATCTTCGCGAACGTCACTTTCCCGATCTTCGAGCTGTCCGCGATCACGACGCTGCGCTGGGCACGGCGCAGGAAGGCCAGGTCGGTCTGGGCCTCCATCTCGTCGTAGGTGGTGCACCCCTCGTCGGGCGTGAGGCCGTCGACGCCGATGAACGCGATGTTGAAGTGGTAGTTGGAGAGCATCGCCTCCGCCGCGGGCCCGACGAGTTCCAGGGAGCGGCGTGCGATGCCGCCGATGACGACGAGTCGGATACCGCTGTGACCGGTGAGCTCCAGAGCGATGTCGAGGGCATTGGTGACGACGGTGATGCCACGTCGACCCGCGATGGCGCGGGCGAGTTCGAGGGCGGTGGTGCCACCGGTCATCCCGACCACGGTGCCCTCGGAGATGAGTTCTGCGGCGGCCTTCCCGATGCGCTTCTTCTCCTGCTGTCGCTGGGTGGCCTTCACCTGGGTGGGGAGTTCGTCCCCGATCTGATTGGCGACCGCACCACCGTGGGTGCGGACCAGTAGCTGGTTTCCGCTGAGGGTCTGCAGATCCCGCCGGACGGTGGCGCCGGACACCCCGAGTGTCTCGGCGAGATCGACGACATCGACACTCCCGCTCTCGCCGACACGATCGAGGATCGCGCTCAACCGCTCCACCTTTCGCACCCTCCGAGAGTAGCAAGATGAGCATTTCTGCGCAGGTGGCCGCCAGCGGGTTCTTAACACCGGGGAAACACGAACCTGTTGACGCCGGTCGGTGCAGCTTCTAGCGTTCAGATCGACAAACGCGCAGAACTGCGCACGAAGTGCACATACCGAGCTGCGATCGAACGACCGCCCCAGCCCGTCGGCTGCCGCGGTGACCCAGGGGAGGCGCCATGCCCAGGACGAGACGACCGCACAGCTCGTGGTGGCGCGGCACGGCGGTGGCCGGTCTGACGAGCGTCGCGCTGGTGAGCGCAGGGTGTGGGGGAGGCGGCGGGTCGAGCACCGGTGGATCCACCGAGACCAGCGGGGTGACGATCACCGTCGCCCTCGCGAGCGACCCGTTGCCGCAGGCCGCGCTGGACGCCTTCAAGGACCAGACCGGCATCACCGTCAAGTGGGTGAACGTCGACTGGGACAGCTTGCAGACGAAGATCTCGGCGGCGGCGACCGCCAAGACCTACTTCGCCGACGCGACCGACGTCGACTGGTCCCGGGTGGGTCAACTGGGCAAACTCGGCTGGTTCTACCCCATGGACAGCTACCTCGACACGGCGTCGATGGCAGCCGACGTGCCGCAGCTCGCGTCGTTCACCACCGACGGCCACGTCGTCGGGGTGCCGTACGACGCCTCCTTCATGGTGACCACCATCAACACCGAGATGTTCACCGCAGCCGGTGCGAATCCCGCGCCGACGACGATGGACGAGTACACCGCGGCCCTGGAACAGGTCAAGGCCAAGGGTGCCGCGCAGTACCCGCTGAACATCCCGTTCGCCGCCGCGGAGGGTCTCTCGACCTACTGGTACGAGACGACCGATGCCTTCGGCGGGACCATCCTCGACCCGCAGGGCAAACCCCAGTTCACGTCACCCGACTCGCCCGGATACCAGGCCGCGCAATGGATGGTGGACGCCCTGAAGAAGGGCCTCGTACCACCCGGGAACATCAACGTGGCCGACAGTCAGGGTCAACAGACGTTGATGGCCCAGGGGCAGGTCGCGAGTACGTTCTCCGACTACTCCGGCACCGTGGGCACGCTCTACGACCTGCCCACGTCGAGTTCGGTCGTCGGCAAGGTCGACTACATCCCGACGCCGGGGGTGACCGGGACGGCCGCGAACCTCTCCAACCCCGACGGCATCGGGATCCCCAAGGAGGCCAAGTACCCGGACGCGGCCGCCAAGTTCATCGAGTGGTTCACCGACCCCGCCCAGCAGGCCGATTTCGCGGGGGTCAACGGAC
>JBPBQU010000083.1:0-3862 GCA_050955085.1 Janthinobacterium lividum
CGACGGCCACCAGCAGGGGCAGGTCGCGAGCCCGGGAGAGCACCCGCTGGCGAAGCTCGGCGTCGACCCGCCCCGCAGCCGCTCCGTAGGGGAGCAACGCGAGGGCATCCCGGCCCTCACCGGCGAGACGGACCAGCAGGTCGCCGTACGCCTCGGCGGCTGCGTCGAGGATCGCGTCGGTGGCCGCACCGGGAGCGAGTCGGCGCCGGTCCGGGCCGAGCGGGAAGGTCGCGAGCAGCACCGCGGGCCAGGGCAGGTCCTCGTCGGTGGGGGTCGGGGCGCAGACGATACCGGGCGCCCTGGTACCCGGCGTGCGCGGCAACGCCCAGGTGACCTCGAACCGGGTGCGCGTGCGGTCTTCGCTGCCCCGGCCGAGGAGTTGGGTGGGGTCGAGAGATCCATTGCGGCGCAGGACGTCCCAGCGCTGGTCGACGTCCCGTAGTACCAGTGGGGGAGTGTCGGGGCGTTCGAGTACGAGCTCGCGCAGCTGGGGCAGCGCCAGCAGCAGGACGTCATCGACCCCCGTCAACAGGTCCTCGACGAGGGCCCGCGCGGCGGTGTCCTTCAGGGTCAGTTCGACGACGGTGTCGTAACCCGCGGGTGGTGCGGTCGCGTCGGGTGCCGGGAAAGGCAGTCGCAGGGCCGGTACGTGGCCCGCGCGGCGACCGAGCTCGTCGGCCAGTTCCGGCACGGCGCGCACGAGCTCGGCGCTGCGCATCCGGGAGAACCGGACAGCGCCCGACGTCGAGGCGATCACGGGGGAGTCGGTCACCGCGAGGACCGCGGAGAAGCCGACCCCGAAGCGTCCGACGGTGGGCTGATCGCGTTTCGCCGAGGCCCGCAGCGTCGAGAGACCCAGGACCCCGGCCGCGTCCAACGGGGAACCCGTGTTCGCGGCGAGCAATCGGCCGGGGCCGCCATCGGGATCGTCGAGCAGTCGCAGCAGGAGGCGGCCCTCGACCCCGGCCGTGGTGGCGGCATCGGCAGCGTTCTGCGCGAGTTCGACGACGAGGCGGTCTCGGTAAGCGCCGAGGGCGGCGTCCTCTTCGGCGTTCGCGTCCTCGCGCAGCCTGGCGGGGGAGGCTCGCCAGGCGTCCAGGACGCGGGCCCGCAGGGCGGCGGTGTCGAAGACATCCGCCGGTCCGGCCGGCACGTTCAGTCGATCTCCCTGGCGCTCTGCGTGCCCGGTTCCAGCGCCAGGTCGACCTGGTCGAACCCGCCGGCATCGAGGTCGTCGATGAACAGCGAGGTCGGGGCGTCGGGTTCGATCTCGACGTCCGTCTCACTGTGTGCACCGCACCCGTGGTCAGCGCTCACGACGCGACCGTCCTCCGGGGACCACTCGCTGCCGCAGACCCCGAAGACCTGACGCAATGAACCCGCGAGGGAGAGGTAGAAACCGCAGGTGGAGCAGGGGGCCTTGGCGTGCTCGGCGATCTCGGTGTTCGGGCCTCGATCACCCTCGTACCAGCGCGTCGCGGCGTCGTCCCGCCCCAGCGGGGAGAGCACCCGTTCGCGGCCCAGGCCGAGTTCGAAACGTGCGAGCGCGTCGGCATCCGCGTCACCGGTCTCGGCGTAACCCTGTTCCAGGAGCGGGTCGTCCTCCTTGCGCGGGAGCGTGTCGAGGGGCCCGACGTCACCGGGGGCGATGCGTTCCACCCACGGCAACCAGACCGGCGGGCTCAGCGCCTCGTCACCGGGCAGCAGGCAGACCTCACTGACCGTGACGTTCTTCGCCCGCGAGGCGCGGGTGACGGTGACGCTCCAGCGCCATCCGCGATACCCCGGCAGGAGGCACGCGAAGGTGTGGCTCACGACCCGGTCACCCTCGGGGCTCGCTTCGAGGTGTTCCCCGACGCTGCCTTCTTCGGCGATCTCCTCGGCCGCTGAGCGCGCCAGGTCCAGCGCCCCACCCGCTGCGGCGTCGAGGACGGGCTTGCGGGTGCGGCGAGCTCGCGCGGTGCTCGGCTCGGTCACCTCGCTCACGCCTCGAAGTCGGCGGCGACGGCACGCAGGAGGGTCGCGACCTTCTTGGCCCCGCCCTTCTCCGGGTAGCGACCCCGGCGCAGCTGCCCGGAGACACCGTCGAGGAGCTGGATGAGGTCCTCGACGATCGGGACCATGTCCTCGGGTTTCGTGCGCGTCGCTCGGGCGAGCGAGGGCAGGGGGTCGAGCAGCCGCACCGACAGGGCCTGGGTGCCGTTCTTGCCCTCGACCACCCCGAAGTCGACGCGGCTTCCCTTCGACAGCGTGGCGGTGCCCGTCGGCAGCGCGGACGCGTGCACGAACACCTCTTTGCCGTCCTCGGCGGCGAGGAAGCCGAATCCCTTGTCGGCGTCGAACCACTTGACCTTGCCAGTAGGCACAGGAACCTTCTCGTGAGCTTCGGGGCGGTCGCGGCGTTCTCGCCGCGGTACCGCCCGGACGTTTCGTGTGATGCCGGTCAGGTGGACCGGATGAAGTCTGCGCACGGCGTGCCGCGGCGCGGTCTACCGGGTCAGGTTACCGGGGTTCGGGAGCTGTTCGTTCGACCTTGCCGGGCTCGGCGGGTGCGCTCCCGTCCCGCAGCCGGGCCGCATGACCTTCCAGCCACCCCGGGAACTGCTCCAGAGAGGCGAGGACGACGTCCGCGCCGGCCTCGAGCAGAGCGGCGACGTCGTGTGAGCCCGTGCTGACCCCGACGGCCACCGCGCCCGCGACCCGGGCGGCCCGGACGTCCCCGGGGTGGTCACCCACGTAGGCGGTGGCGCCGAATGCGGCCAGGCGTGCACCCTTCTGCTCGGCGAACAGATCACCGGCGACGTCGCCGTCCGCGACCGCGCCGCCCAATCCGGTCACCGCCAGGACCCGGTGCACGTTGGGGGTGTGCTTCGCGCTCACCACCACGCTGCGCCCACCGTGCGCACCGGGCGCCGCGAGGGCTGCGGCCGCTGCAGGGAAGGAGCGTACGGAGGCGACACCGAGCACGGGGTAGAGCTGGCGGTAGCGGGCGACGAGGGTGGCCAGCTCCGTGGACGCGATGGCGGGGGCGAGGCCGGTGAGGATGACGTCCAACGGCAGTCCCGCGTACGGCCAGGTGTCGGCCGCCGTGACCGTGACGCCCACCTCGGCGAGGACAGCCTGCAGCGTGGTCGCGATCCCCGCACTGGAGTCGACCAGCGTCATGTCGAGGTCGAAACCGATCACGGGCACCCCGGCCCCCGTTCTCGGCGCTGCAGCGTCCGCGCCGGGGGACTCGCTGACGTGCGCTGCGGCGGTCTCGCTCATGTGCCCAGCGTAAAGACCCCGCCGTGCCGCCGTGATCGCGCGGTGAGAGGCTTCCCGCGGCCGGTTGCGTCGCCCACCGAGGTGCGCGAAGGTCACCACGCGAGGCGCGCGGCCGTTCGTCGGCCGCCGCCCGCTCGACGTGTTGCTGAGGGACGAGGAGACACCAGACGACATGGCTGACTACGCGCTGCCGGACCTGCCCTACGACTATTCCGCGCTGGAACCCCACATCTCCGGGGCCATCATGGAGTTGCACCACGACAAGCACCACGCGACCTACGTCGCGGGGGCGAACACCGCGCTCGAGAAGCTCGCCGAGGCCCGCGCCAAGGACGACCTGGCGACGGTGAACCTGCACGAGAAGAACCTCTCGTTCAACCTCGGTGGGCATGTGAACCACTCGGTGTTCTGGCCGAACATGTCTCCTGAGGGCGGCGACAAGCCGACCGGTGAACTGGCGGCGGCGATCGACGAGAACTTCGGGAGCTTCGAGGGTTTCCAGAAGCACTTCACCGCCACCGCCCTGGGTATCCAGGGTTCCGGTTGGTCCATCCTGGCCTGGGACTCCGTGGGGCAGAAGCTGCTCAACGTCCAG
>JBPBQU010000084.1:0-3860 GCA_050955085.1 Janthinobacterium lividum
CGGCCTGGAGTCGGCGGTGTACACGACGCTCGTCATCGCCGGCGCGCTCTACCTGGCGTTCCTGCTCGCAGGAGGGGTGCTCGTCCTCGCGACGTTCCTGGTGGCGCTCGTCGGGTGCGGGGTCCTGTGCACCGTCGGCGTGATCGTCGCGATGGACACCGTCGTGCGCGTGAGTGACAACACCCGGGGCATCGCCGAGATGGAGGGTGACGTCGATGAGGAGGGTGGCGCAGTCCGCACCGGACAGGGTGTGGTGGCAGACCCGGTGAAGGCCACGACCAGGGCCCTCGCGACCGCTACGGCCGTGATCGCCGCGACGGCGGTGTTCGTCTCCTTCCGGGACACGGTGATCACGGAGCTCAGTGATTTCGCGGGCACTCTCAGCAAACCACCGTCGAGTTACCTCCAGACCACCATCGGCGACGCCGGTGTCTCCACCCCGACGACCCTGATCGGGGTCCTGCTCGGGGCGGCGGTGGTGTTCCTGTGCGCGGGGCTCACGATGGACGCCGTGGGTCAGGCGAGGCGGGACATCGTGCGGGAACTCCCGACCGGGCTGTTGGCGCTGTTCGCCCCCGTCGCCGTGGGTTTCGGTCTGGGGGTCGCGCCACTGGCCGGGTTCCTCGGCGGGGCGATCGCCACGGGGGTCCTCCTGGCGGTGTCGTGCTCCAACTCCGGGGCCACCACGCTGCGCGGCGACACGGTCGAACCCGACCGCCTCCGGGGTGATGCGGTCATGGACAGCGCGGTGTCGGCCGTCAACTCGCTGCTCAAGGTCATGAGCCTCGTCGCGCTGCTCGTCGCGCCGGCCATCGTGTCGCTCTCCCTGGGCACCGACGCCAGCCCGTGGCTGCGCTACGGCATCGCGGTCGCCGCCCTCGTGATCACCGTGGTCGCGGTCGCGGTCGGCAGGAACCGTCGCGCCGACGTCGTGACGGAGGGGATGGGGCAGACTCCCATCACGTGACGACGGCGCCGCCCCCAGCCCTGAACGACCCCCGCGCGTTGATCGCCGGGCTCCGCGAAGACCTGCACGCCGCGCGCTACACGGTGCAGCGCGTCGGCGAGCTCGTCGGTGACGTGGCCTCCGCGGCCCTGGACCGCGAGCAGGCCCTGCCCGCGCTGCGGGCCACGGTCGGTTCCAGCGACCCGGCCGCGGTCCTGCTGCGCTGCGCCACCCTGGGCCGTCCGGTGACCCGCGCCCAGCTCGACGCCGCTCTGCCCCGTACCGGGACCGCGGGTGCGGTCGCCCTCGGGCTCGTCACCGCGGCCGGGCACGGGCCCGACGACGAGGTGCGCCCACTGGTGGACCTGCGCCCGTACTCGGTCGAGGACGGGGCTGGTCTGGACGGGGCTGGTCTGGAAGGGGCTGGTCTGGAAGGGGCTGGAGAGACGGGGGAGGCGCAGTGGTGGCTCGTGAGCGACCTGGGCGAGCTCGCGACCGGGACGTCGCTCTCCCACGATCACGTCCTCGGTGTCGGGGGCGCGTCGCTCACGCTGGCCGCGGCGACGATCCGCACGCCGGTCGACCGGGTCCTCGACGTCGGCACCGGCTGCGGTATCCAGGCCCTGCACGCCAGTCGACATGCGCGCCGGGTCGTCGCGACCGACACCTCCGAACGCGCGTTGGACCTCGCGGCCGTCAACGCGGCCCTCAACGAGGTGCCGCTGGACCTGCGCCACGGTTCGCTGCTCGACCCCGTGGAGGCGGGGGAGCAGTTCGGGCTGGTCGTCTCCAACCCGCCCTTCGTCATCACCCCCCGCACGGACGCGGTGCCCACCTTCGAGTACCGCGACGGTGGGATGGCCGGTGACTCCTTGGTCGCGCGCCTGGTCGGTGAGGTCGGTTCGGTGCTCGCCCCCGGCGGGGTCGCCCAGCTGCTCGGCAACTGGGAGCTGCACGAGGGCCAGTCCTGGTCACAACGCCTCGAGGGCTGGCTGGAGGGCACCGGACTGGACGCCTGGGTGGTGCAGCGTGAGGTGGCCGACCCGGCGCTCTACGCCGAGACGTGGATCCGCGACGGCGGACAGCGACCCGGCCCCGACTTCGACGACCTCTACACCGCCTGGCTGGACGATTTCGCGACCCGCGGTGTGACGGGAGTCGGTTTCGGGATCGTCACCCTGCGCAGACCGCAACGCGACGGGGTGGTCCCACTGCGCCGCTTCGAGGAGGTCCTGGCCCCGCTGAGCGACCCGCTCGGCGCCGTCTTCGCCCGTGGGCTCACCGCCCACGACCAGCTCGCGCAGCTCTCCGACGACGGTCTCGGTGACCTCGTCCTGCGGGTCGCGACGGACGTCACGGACGAGCGCTTCCACACCCCCGGTGATCCTGATCCGCGCATCGTGCTGCTGCGCCAGGGCGGGGGGTTGCGTCACGTCGCCCAGGTCGACGGGGACCTCGCCGGCCTCGTCGGGGCCTGCGACGGGGAGCTCAGCGTGGGACAGATCGCAGCCGGGCTCGCGGTGCTGCTCGAGGAGGATGTCGCCGGGTTGCGGGCGCGGTTGTTCCCGCGGGTACGCTCCCTGGTCGTCGACGGGTTGCTCGTGCTCCCCGGATGACGCCGGGTGGGGCCGGTGGCAACACGTCGTGACGCGCCGGTTGCACGAACGCGTGCTGATCGTGCGACATTGGCTCCGCACCAGACATTCAGTGCGGACACCAGGGACGTAGTGGCCGGGGGGCCGAACAGCCGGCGTTCCCGGGGCGGGAAAGACAGCGGAGAGGCAGAGCCAGTGGCGGGCAAGTCCCAGACAAGCAAGGCGTCCCAGAACAACGGTGACGGTTTGCGCCGGCTGGTGATCGTGGAGTCCCCGAGCAAGATCGACAAGATCTCGACGTACCTCGGGCCGGGTTACCAGGTCGAAGCGAGCTACGGGCACATCCGCGATCTCCCGCAGCCCTCCCAGCTGCCGGACGACGTCAAGAAGGGCCCCTACGGGAAGTTCGCGGTCGATGTGGACCACGGTTTCGACCCGTACTACGTCGTCGACAACGACAAGAAGAAGAAGGTCTCCGAGCTGCGGGCGGCGCTCAAGAACGCCGACGAGCTCATCCTCGCCACCGACCGCGACCGTGAGGGCGAGGCCATCGCGTGGCACCTGGTGCAGGCGCTGGAACCGCGTGTCCCCTACCGCCGCATGGTTTTCGGTGAGATCACCCGGGAGGCCATCCAGCAGGCCGTGCAGGAGATGCGCCCGATCGACGACCGGATGGTGGACGCGCAGGAGACCCGGCGCATCCTCGACCGTCTCTACGGCTACGAACTGTCGCCCGTGCTGTGGCGCAAGGTCCGCGCCGGGTTGTCCGCCGGCCGGGTCCAGTCCGTCGCCACCCGGCTCTGCGTGGAGCGCGAACGTGAGCGGATGGCCTTCCGCTCGGCCGGTTACGCCGACGTCACGGGTGACTTCACCCCCTCGACCGAATCAGGTCAGGAGTCCGCGTTCGGGGCTCGCCTGGTGGCCGTGGACGGTCGCCGGGTGGCCACCGGCCGCGACTTCGACGACCTCGGGCAGCTGAGGTCCCGCGAGGTCGCGCACCTCGACCTCGCGGCTGCCACGGCGCTCACCGAGGGCCTGGAGAACGCCGACTTCGCGGTCCGCTCCGTGGAGGAGAAGCCGTACACCCGTCGTCCCGCGGCGCCGTTCATCACCTCGACGTTGCAGCAGGAGGCGTCGCGCAAGTTGCGCCTCAACGCCCGCGCGGCGATGCGCACGGCGCAGCGGCTGTACGAGGGCGGCTACATCACGTACATGCGTACGGACTCGATCACCCTGTCCTCGCAGGCGCTGTCGGCGGCCCGGGCCCAGGCCCGTGAGCTCTACGGCGCCGAGTACGTCCCGGACACCCCCCGCGCCTA
>JBPBQU010000085.1:0-3843 GCA_050955085.1 Janthinobacterium lividum
GCGGGGGTGGCGGCGGAGTTCCGCACCGACGTGCCGCTCCACGTCGACGTGACCCCCGAACTGGGCCGCACGGTCTACCGCGTGGTGCAGGAAGCGCTCACCAACGTCCACAAACACGCCCCGTCCGCGCGGACCGTCGTCACCATCTCGGGGGACGTGGGCGTCGAACTGCTGGTCTCGGTCGTCAACGAGCGCAGGGAGGGTGTTTCGACGGGATTGCCGGGTGCGGGTTCCGGGCTCGTCGGGCTGTCCGAACGCGTCGGTCTCTCCGGCGGCACCCTCACCAGTGGCCCCGAACCCGGCGGTGGTTTCGCCGTCCGCGCCCGGTTGCCGTGGCCCGCCCCCGACGGCGGACCACGCCGCAGCAGCGCCTCCACATGGGCACCGCCGGATGCGAGGATCGTCCCCGGATCAGCATGGGCACCCCGATGAATGAAGTGCGTGATCACCGACGACGAACGGAGGACGACACCGTGAGCGGTGCAGTTCCGCAGCCCCCCACGACCGGGTCGGTCCCGCCTGCGGCCCGCCCCACGCGGGTACTGCTGGTCGATGACGACGCCCTCGTCCGGGCGGGGTTGCGCATGATCCTGTCCAGTGCCGACGACCTGGAGATCGTGGGTGAGGCGGAGAACGGGGTGCAGGCCGTCGAGGGCGTCCAGGCCCACCGGCCCGACGTCGTCCTGATGGACGTCCGGATGCCCGTGATGGACGGGTTGTCGGCCGCCAAGGCCATCACCGACCGACCCGGGGCACCCGCCGTGGTGATGCTCACGACGTTCGACCTCGACGAGTACGTGTTCCAGGCGCTGCAGTCCGGCGCGACGGGTTTCCTGCTCAAGGACACCCCACCGCGCGAACTCCTCGCGGCCGTCCGGGTCGTCGCTGCGGGCGACGCAATGTTGTCCCCGACCGTCACCCGTCGCCTCGTAGGTCACTATGCGGCGGACGCGGCGAATCCCCGTCGGCGCGAGGCCACCCGACGGTTGCAGTTGTTGACCGAACGCGAACGCGAGGTGCTGGCGTCGGTGGGGCGTGGATTGTCGAACGCGGAGATCGGCCGGGAACTGTTCATGAGCGAGGCCACCGTGAAAACCCACGTCTCACGGCTGATCACCAAGCTGGAGGCGCACAACCGGGTGCAGGTGGCGATCATCGCGCACGACGCAGGTGTCCTCGACTCCTGACCCGTAGGCCCTCCCCCGATGCGATGATCTTCGCGGCGCCCGCACCGCGCGGTGCTCCGGAGAGGTTCAGATGGATCGCGTTCTTCTTTTCGTCGTCGGGGTGGCGGCGGCCGTCACGGTGACCGCCCGCTCGCACCGCAGCCCATCGAAAACCTGGTGGGTCGAACCCGTGGCGAATGGTTCCCCGTTGCGGCGCACCGACATGCCGGTGGTGGGTAGCGGGCTGCTGCTCGTCGCGGGCGGGTTGCACCTGGTGGGTCGCCGCCGTGCTGCGGCGCGGGTCGCGGCGGTCGGGGCCGGTGCCGCGCTGGGCCCGCTCGCGACCGGTCTGGCGGATCCGCTGAGCTGACCCTGTCTCGTCGGCGCCCTAGCGACCCGCGAGCAGGTCCGGGTGGTGGATCTCGGCGACGTTGGGGTGGGCGCGGAGGCGATAGCGCAGGGCGTTGTCGCCGTACACCTCGAGGATCGGGCTGTCCGTCGGGTCCAGCGAGAGACCACGAGCCTCGCGGCGGAATTCCTCGGCCATGTCGAGTTGCGGCATGGCCGCGTCGAGACCCGGGTTGAAGAAGAACGGGATGGAGATCCGATCGTCACCGATCCGGGGCGAGATGACGCGGTGCAGCGTCGCCCGGAGATACCCACCGGTGGCGAGTTCGAGCATCTCGCCGATGTTCACGACGAACGTACCCGGCACCGAGGGGGCGTCGATCCAGGCGCCGTCGTGCTCGACCTGGAGGCCACCCTTGCCGGGTTCCACCAGCAGCAGGGTGAGGACCCCGCCGTCGCGGTGCGACCCGACACCCTGGACAGGGTCCGGGTCGGATTCTCCGGGGTAGCGCACGATCTTGAGCAGATTGAACGGGCGCCGCGCGAAGGCGGCGTCGAAGGAATCCTCCGGGGCACCGAGGGAGACGGCCAGTGCGCGCAGCAGCCGCAGCGACACCCCGCTCAGCAGGGAGTTCCAGCGTTCGACGAGGTCCCGCATCACCGGCAGGGCACTGGGCCACAGGTTGGGACCCTCGAGGCGCCAGTAGTCGGCGACGCCGTCTCCGGCCGCGACGGTGTCGCGTTCGACCCCGATGTCGATCTGTTCGCGCCGGTCCACACCGCCCGCCGTCAGCTCACCGCCCACGCGCGTGTACCCACGGAACTGCGGGCTGAAGGTGTTCTCGATCGCGAGCTTGTCCTCGACGGGAAGGGCGAAGAACTGCCTGGACACGGCCAGCAGCTCATCCACCAGGTCCTGCGGGACGCCGTGGCCTTCGAGATAGAAGAAACCGACGTCGTGCATGACGTCCCGCAGCCGGTCACGGAACGCCGCGGCCTCCTCGGGCCCGGCGTCCAACCGCGACATGTCCAGGACGGGAAGTGTCTCCAGCGTCCCTTCTCCTGCTCCACCCACGACTGCACTTCCGGCTTCACTCATGACGTCTCCCGTTGACACCGGCATCGAGCTGCCCGGCGCGTTGTCGTTCGCTGCGGTGACCGTTCCCGGCCTCCGCTCGTCACAACGTGAACGGCTCTCGCGCTCATCCCGCGACGCGCCGAACGGCCCAACCGGTCATCCGGCGCGGGCCGACTCCGGTAGACAGCTACCCGTGACCTTCACCTCGGTGATCTTCGACTGGCGTGGCACGTTGGTCACCACGCTGTCCCGGCGCGAATGGGTCCGGGAGGCCCTGCGGCTGTCCGGTCCAGAACCCTCGGCCGCGCACGTCGAGGACGTGGTGCGCGGCCTCCGGGCTGTCGACCCCGACGATGCTCGACTGGACGCACCCGGTGTGGACTGCGATGCCGCCCTGCACCGTCGGACCTACTTCGGCGTCTTCACGGACGCCGGCTTCGACCTCGACCTCGCCGAAGCCCTGTACGCGGTGGAGTCGGCGTCGGTGTGGCGGGCGGAGATCCCGCCGTTGACGACGAAGGTCGGTGAAGCGCCTGCTTTGGTGACGCTTCAGGCACGGGCGGGCACCCTGTGTCGATGCTCTCGGTGGGGTACCCGTTCGAAGCTCCGGAGGGTAAGGGTCGTGTGGCAGAGTGACCGCCGATTGATGGGTGCCAGACTGGTCGTGGTTGCTGCGGGTCCTTCTGATTGTTATGGGTTAGGGGTGGATCGCGCGTGGCAGCAGTTGCTGGCGGTGGGGGCTGGGCTGCGAGCATTCCCGGTGACCCGGGTGCGATCGAGGCTGCAGCGGGAACCATGGCCGCTACCGGGACTGCCGTGGACGAGACCGGGGATCAGGTCCGCGCCCATGCCGATGCCGCCACCGGGGTGTGGTTCGGTGCGGCGGGCAACGCCGCCCGCACCACGTTGGACCGCAGCGTCGGTTACGTGCGCAGCTACGCCGTATCCACCAGCGCTGCGGCCCCCGTCATGACCACTTACGCCGCGGCTTTGCGGAGCGCGCAGGCGCGTTACGCCCAGGCTTACGCCCAGCACTCCGGTGCGGTGGTGGCGTTGGTGGGGCTGGAGCAGTCCCGCGATTCAGCGGGCGCGGCGCTCGCCAGCGCGGCTGCTGCCGCCCGGGGGGCGGGTTCCGTGAACGCCGCGGAGGCTGCTGCGAGTGCGGGAGAAGCCGCCACGTTGAGGTTGACGCAGGTGGAGAGCCGGATCGAGGCGACCACCCGTCAGGCGCGCACCGCGGAGGACGGACTG
>JBPBQU010000086.1:0-3803 GCA_050955085.1 Janthinobacterium lividum
GCGCTGTCGAGGGTGCTACCGGTGGCCCGGTCCGCCTCGGCGAGCAGTTCCGTTCCGCGCGGGGCCCGGGTGAGCGCGGCCAGGTCGGGATCGCCGTAGGGCAGCACGACCACGGCCCGTCCGGCAGATGCCATCCGCAGCTCCGCGACCCAGGTGGCCACGGCCTCGACCTGTTGGCGGCTGGGCGCACCGGGGCCGTCGTGGGCGGGAGTGGGCGAACCCTGGCCTGACGAGGGGCCCGACGAGTGGGCCGACGAGGGGGCTGGTGCGGGGCTGGTGGGCTGCGTCGTGACAGCGGCGGCGGCGGTTGCGGTCGCCAACAGGCTCGGGTCCAGCGCCCACGCCGTCCGCTGGTCGGCGCTCGCGGCCAACAGCCCACCGAGACGCTCGTCCACGGCCTGCGCGAGGTCGACGGAGTCGCCTACCCGGCCCGTCACGAAGGGGAGCAGCATCGTCAACCGGGTCGCGTCCCCGCCCTGGGGCATCGACACGAGGAAGGTGCGAAGCATCCCGACGCGTTCGGCGTCCTCGTCGTCGCCTGCGACGACCTCGACGGCGGCGGGGTGAGCGCCGGGCCCGCTGCCGAGCTCGGAGGCGGCCAGCACCAGGACGACCTCGGCGCGGGCGCCTGCCGCCAGGTTCCCGTCCCCCACGACGACATCGTCGGAGACCGCCGTGGCGCGAGTCGTCGAGGCCGTGGGTGAGGCCTGCGCCCAGCGGTCCAGTGTCTCGCGGGCCGCAGCAGGTGAGCGCTGGCCGAGCAGCCGGGCGCGCACAGCGGTCACGGGCGCGTCCGAGGTGTTGTGGATCCGGGCGCGCACCCTGACGACGGAGCGGGCCGGGTCGTCGTCTGCGTAGGCCGTCGGGGTGATCGTCAACAACTCGACCGCGAGCGGGAGGCTCTCGGTATTCGCGTCAGGCTTGACCACCGAGGCGCGTGCCACCCCGGGTGTGGCGAGGACGGCGGCGCCCGCAAGGCCGATGAGGACGGTGCGGCGGGTGGATCCTCCGGTCCGGGGTGCGCGGCTGGTCACGCCAGTTCGCTGAGCCGGAGGGTGGCGGCGGCGACGGCGCGCCGCTCGTTGGGGAAGGCGAGCCGGTCGTCGAGCTCCCCGAACGGGATCCAGGCGACGTCGATGGCCTCGGCGTCGGGGTCGTTCTCGACGGTCAGGGCACCGCTCATGGCCTTGAGCAGGAACAGGTGCACGACCTTGTGGATGCGTCGGCCGTCCGCGGAGAACCAGTAGTCGATGCTGCCGAGAGGTTCGACGACGACCCCGCGGATCCCCGTCTCCTCCTCGATCTCGCGGACCGCGGCCTCTTCGAGGGTCTCCGCACCCTCCAGGTGGCCCTTGGGCAGGCACCATTCCTCGCGCCCCGCGCGGTTCAATCGACAGATCACGGCGGCGCGTGGGGCCCCGGTGCTGAGGTCGACGACGAGCCCACCGGAGGAGGTCTCCTGCACGGTGGGCAACCGCCGACGCGGCTCCCGGGCAGGCATGACCATCGGCTCACTCTAGCCAGCGCACGGGCCGCTTCCGGGCAGACCTCTGGCACCCTTGGACCCCGTGCTCCCTGTCGTGCAAGGACAAGTTCCCGAGGACGTGCTGGCGCGGGCCCTCGAAGAGGCCCGGACGCGCGCCGTGGCCGCTCTCGAGCCGGTGATGGCGCTGATCGTCGACCTCGGACGGGTGTTCGACGTGGCCGGCCACGAGCTGTCGCTGGTGGGCGGCCCCGTCCGCGACGCGTTCCTCGGCCGCCGCTCGGCTGACCTGGACTTCACGACCGACGCGCGTCCCGACGACACGGCCGTACTGCTGAAACGTTGGGGTGACGCCTACTGGGAGATCGGCCGCGACTTCGGCACGATCGGCGCGCGCAAGCGGACGGTGGGCGGTGAGGACGTCGTCGTCGAGGTCACGACGTACCGATCGGAAAGCTACGACGCCACGTCGCGCAAACCCGAGGTGACCTACGGCGACGATCTCGTGGGGGATCTCTCCCGGCGCGATTTCACCGTCAACGCGATGGCGCTGCGATTGCCGTCGCTGGATTTTGTCGACCCCCACGACGGGCTCACCGACCTCGCAGCGGGTGTTCTGCGCACCCCTGTGACGGCCGAGCAGTCGTTCTCCGACGACCCGTTGCGCATGATGCGGGCCGCTCGCTTCGCGGCACAGCTGCGCCTGCGGGTGGCCCCCGACGTCGTGGAGGCCATGACGGCGATGGCGGAGCGGATCACCATCGTCTCCGCCGAGCGGGTCCGTACGGAGCTGGAGAAACTGCTCGTCGCGGTGGAACCGGTGGCCGGGTTGCGCCTGCTGGTGGACTCGGGGCTCGCGACGCACGTCCTGCCGGAACTGCCGGCGCTGCAGCTGGAGATCGACGAGCACCACCGGCACAAGGACGTCTATGAGCACTCGCTCACGGTGCTGGAGCAGGCGATCGCCCTCGAGCAGGACGGGCCCGACCTGCTGTTGCGCCTCGCGGCGCTGCTGCACGACATCGGTAAACCACGCACCCGGCGCTTCGAGGACGGCGGTGGTGTCAGCTTCCACCACCACGAGGTGGTCGGGTCGAAGATGGCGACCAAGCGGTTGAAGGCGCTGCGTTTCGACAACGACACGATCAAGGCGGTCGCGCGCCTGACCGAGTTGCACCTGCGCTTCCACGGTTACGGCGACGGGGAGTGGACCGACTCGGCGGTGCGTCGTTACGTCACGGACGCGGGCCCGCTGCTGCCGCGGCTGCACCAGCTGACCCGCAGCGACTGCACGACCCGCAACGTCCGCAAGGCCGAGCGCCTCGCGGGCGCCTACGACGACCTCGAGGAGCGCATCGCGCGGTTGCGCGAACAGGAGGAGCTGGATTCCGTCCGTCCTGACCTCGACGGGACGCAGATCATGGCCGCCTTGGGCATCGGGCCCTCGCGCACCGTCGGGCAGGCATATCAGTTCCTGCTCGGGTTGCGGATGGAGCGTGGCCCGTTGGGTGCGGAGGCGGCGCTCGCCGAGCTGCAGAGCTGGTGGGCTGGCCACACGGAGTCGTGAGCGGTCGTGCGCTGCTGCCTGACGAGGCGTCGGCGCGCGCGGTCGGCTGGCGTGAACGTGCCCCGATGCGCCGGCGATTGCGTCGAGCGCCCTCGGCGCGCGTCGTCGCAGCGGTAGCTTCCGGAAGATGTGCGACACGACCCCTACCTCTCGCCCGTCGGCTGCGACGTCGTGGCGTGGTGAGGACGGGGGGCGCGCGCTGCTGCTGATCGTCACGGCGCTGATCGTGCTGGTGGCCTTGGTGCGGGGCGAGCACAGCGCGACGTTGCGTCACCTCCAGGACGACGTCAAGGACGGTAAGACTTCCCGGGTCGAGGTCAGCGCTGACCTGCCCCCTGGGGCTACCGGCTACACCAGGCAGGAGGTGCGCTGGCGCGCCGGGTGGCAGACGCTCGTGGCTGAGGTGCAGCTGGTGGTGGGTGACCCGGGAGCGGGCACGACCACCCTGACCGATGACGACGGTTCGGCGTTGCCGATCTCGCATGAGGATGTCGGCGCAGTGGTGCAGGGGTGGAACCCCACCGTGCGGGTGGACCGCGTGGAACGTGGTTTCGGTCCCTCCTTCTCCGCCACCGTGCTCGGCGTGGGGGTGCCCGACTGGGTGGGGCTGCTGGTGCTGCTGCACTGGCTGGGGGCGGTGCTCCTGCTCGTCAGAGGTCGCGATCCTCGGTGGGCGACGCGGTGGGCCTGGTTCTGGCTGTCCAACCTGCCCTTCGGTGTCACGGCGTTCTTGCTGTTGTCCGGGCCGTTGCC
>JBPBQU010000087.1:0-3790 GCA_050955085.1 Janthinobacterium lividum
GAGGACGGGGTCACGGGTGTCCTCGTCCCCTCTCACGACCCGCGTGCGTGGGCGGATGCGCTGCGCGGTCTGCTCGACGACCCCGACGGGCGAGAGGTGATGGGACGCCGGGCTGCCCAACGGGCCCAGGGCTTCGGATGGGACGCGACGGCCGAGGCGACCCTGGAGGTGTACGGCAGGGCGATCGAGGCGCGGCGGGTCCGCTGAGGCCGCCTCGCTAGGCTGGTGGGCATGAGTGAAGCGGCGCACACCCTCGTTCTCCTGCGGCACGGCGAGAGCGAGTGGAACGCGCTCAACCTGTTCACCGGCTGGGTCGACGTGCCGCTGTCGGAGAAGGGGCGCGCCGAGGCCGCCGCCGGCGGGCGGATGCTCGTCGAGTCCGGTGTCCTGCCCGACGTCGTGCACACCTCCCTGCTGCGCCGGGCCATCACGACGGCTCATCTCGCCCTGGATGCGGCTGATCGGCACTGGATCGACGTCCGCCGCTCCTGGCGCCTCAACGAGCGTCACTACGGTGCGCTGCAGGGCAAGGACAAGAAACAGACGTTGGCGGAGTTCGGCGAGGAGCAATTCATGCTCTGGCGCCGTTCCTACGACACCCCGCCCCCGGAGATCGAGCTCGGTTCCGAGTTCTCCCAGGACGCTGACCCGCGCTACGCCGGTCTCGGTGCGGCGATGCCGCGCACCGAGTGCCTCGCCGACGTCGTCGAGCGGATGCTCCCCTACTTCGACGACGCGGTCGTCCCCGACCTGCGGGCGGGCAAGACCGTACTGCTCGCGGCGCACGGGAATTCGTTGCGCGCCCTGGTGAAACACCTCGACGGGATCTCCGACGCCGCGATCGCCGGGCTGAACATCCCCACCGGCATCCCGTTGGTCTACCGCCTGGACGCGGACCTGAAACCCCTCCTCGCGGGTGGGGAGTACCTGGACCCGACGGCGGCCGCGGCCGCGGCCGCGGCGGTGGCCGGCCAGGGTCGCTGACACCCGGACGAAAGGTGGCGGCGTCTCGGGTCCGGTTGGGTGGGCGGATCTCCCGACCGTCGGCGTCAGCCGGTCGTCGTCGCGGTCCCGCTCGATGATTGGCTGCCGGCGGTGGTCGTCGTACTGGCGGACCCGGTGCAGGCACGCTGGACGCCGGCCTGGAGGCGTTCCTGGGCGTCCACGACCGCACTGCCGGTGGTGGCCGGGTCGTCGAACGCCGCCGACGCGTCGTCGAGGGCGGTCATCGCAGAGTGCAGGTCCTCGGCGGAGCCTGAGCCCGGGTCGATCTGCGCGGCCGACGTCGCCAGGCGCTGGTAGTACCCGAGCACCAGTCGGGCATCGGGCTGCAGCTCGGCTGGGGCCGCGGACAGCACCGACGCGTAGTAGGACGATCCCTCGGTGGTGGTCACGAGGGCATAGACCGATTGAGCCCGTGGGTCCCCGCGGCCTACGTCGAGACGCTCCAGCTCTCCTGAGTAGGCGTCGTCGAGCCGCTGCTGTGCGGCCTCGACCGAGGCGCAGTCGAAGGTCGTCGCGATGCCGGTGGGGGAGTCGGTGACCGTTGCCGCGCTCGGGGCCGTCGTCGTCGTCGTCGTCGCCGATGTCGTCGTCGTCGTCGTCGTACCCGTCCCCGTCCCCGTCGTGGTGGCGGCCGGCACCGGAACGGGAGCGGCGCCGTCATCGTCGGAGCACGCCACCAACCCCGCCAGGGCGGCCACGCACGCCAGGACCGCGACCGTGCGTGTCCGGCCATGGGGTCGACGCCGACCCGAGCGCGAGATCACGGCGCCGACGCTACCGCCACCCCGGTGGCGTTGCACGCGATCGTCGCGACGTCAGCCGATCAACGGCAGGGCCGCCCGGTCCTCGTCCTCGTGCGACCCGGTCACGAGGAACACCACCGACTTGGCCACCGAGACGGCGTGGTCGGCGAAGCGCTCGTAGTAACGGCTGCACAGCGTGAGGTCCACCGCGACCTCGGTGGGGTGGTTCCACGAGCGGGAGAGGAGCTGCTCGAACACCTCGCGGTGCAGGCGGTCCATCTCGTCGTCGTCGAGTTCCATCTGCCCCGCCATCGCGACGTCGCGGGAGGCGATGACGCTGCCGGCCTTCGCGACGATGCGCTCCGCGACCTGGCCCATCTGCAGGATCGTCGCCCGGATCTCCTGAGGTACGACGGGGTCGGGGTGGCGGAGGCGGGCGAGCTTGGCGACATGGCGCGCGAGGTCACCCATCCGCTCGAGGCTGGAACTCATGCGAAGCGCCGTGACGACCACGCGCAGGTCGGTGGCCACGGGCTGCTGGCGGGCCAACAACTGCAGGGAACGCTCCTCCAGGTCGCGCTGGAGGGAGTCGATGCGGGCGTCGGACGCGATCACGTCCTCGGCGAGCTCGCGGTCGGCGTCCAGCAGTGCCGTCGTCGCGCGGCTCATGGCCGACTCGGCGAGGTTGGTCATCTCGACGAGGGTGTTGACGAGGTTGACCAACTCGTCGTGGTAAACGGTGCGCACGGGGTCCCACCTTCGGTAGAGCGGTGCCCAGCAGGCTGGCCACCCGGTCTGGAACAGCTCGAACGCCGTCCAGGTCAGCAGGCTGTCAGGGCTGCATGAACGGGTGTCACCCCCCGGGTGAACATCTAGGCGCGCCCGGGGCTGGAGGACGTCATGACGTCGTCCGACTCTTCGACGACCGTACTCTGGAGCGGTGATGGGCGAGGTCTCCGTGGTGATCGCCGCAGTCGTCGGCGTGCTGACGGGTGGCGCCGGTGTCCTTGCCTTCGGCCTCGTCGGCCGCCTCCAGCACTCCCCCCCGCAACCGATCGCGGCCGGGGGGTTGCCTGCGGGGGTCAGCGACGTGCTCGTGGCGCTGCGCTCCTCAGCGGTCGTGCTCGACGGTGCCGACGCCGTCGTCAAGGCGAGTGCCGCCTCCTACGCGGCGGGGGTGGTGAGCGGTCGTGAGCTGGTCGACGCTCAGTTGCGCGAGATGGTGCGCGCCTGTCGGCGTGACCGAAGGGTCCGTGAGGTCGAGGCCGACCTCGCAGCGGGGCTCGGTCGCCCACCTGCCGTGGTGCTGGCCCGGGTGACCCCGCTCGGAGCCCATCACGTGCTCCTCCTGCTCGAGGACCGCACCGAGTCACGGCGCATCGAGGCCGTCCGCCGCGATTTCGTCGCCAATGTGAGCCATGAGCTCAAGACGCCGGTGGGCGCGCTGTCGCTGTTGAGCGAAGCCGTCGAGGACGCCGCTGACGACCCGGACGCCGTCCGGCGCTTCTCGCGGCGCATGCGGCGGGAGTCGAAGCGGCTCACCCAGCTCGTCCAGGAGATCATCGACCTCTCCCGGTTGCAGGGTGCGGAGAAAGTCCTGGAGCCCGTCCTCCTCGAGGTGGATGCCCTGGTCGCGGAGGCTGTCGACCGCAGCGGCAGCGTGGCCCAGCAGTGCGAGTCCGAGGTCGTGGTGGCCGGGGATCGCGGTGCCGAGGTGCTGGGGGATCGCGAGCTGCTCGTGACGGCGCTGCGCAACCTCGTCCACAATGCCCTGGCCTACTCCCCCGAGCGCAGTCGGGTGGTTGTCGAGGTGCGCCGCAGCCCGGCCCGCGACACCCACGGTGAGGTCGACGGGGGGGTCTCCACGGTCGACATCGCCGTGTCCGACCGGGGCGTCGGCATCAGCGCCGCCGATCTCGACCGGATCTTCGAGCGTTTCTACCGTGTCGATGCGGCTCGATCGCGCTCTACCGGGGGCACCGGTCTCGGCCTGTCCATCGTCAAGCACATCGCCGGCAACCACGGCGGGGACGTGCGGGTAT
>JBPBQU010000088.1:0-3776 GCA_050955085.1 Janthinobacterium lividum
CGCTCTACGTCACGGTCGCCCTGGTGTATCCACAACGGTTGCGACCCGCGGTGTTCGGGGTGTTCGCCTCGGCCTGGGTGATCCCCTCGCTCGTCGGTCCTCTCCTCGCCGGGTTCGTCGCCGCCAGATTCGGGTGGCCGTGGGTGTTCGCCGGGGTGCTCGGGCTGGTGCTCCTCGCGGCCGCCCCGGTCCTGCCCGTCCTGCTGAGGATCCCCGCGAACGCCACGACCAGCACAGCGTCTGACGGGGAACCCGGTGGGGAGTCTTATAAGGAACCCGGTGGGGTTCCCGCGAGAACCCGCACGCGCTACGGCGCAGCGTTCGTCGTGGCGGCGGCCGTGGTCGTCCTGAGTTCGGCCGGGGCTGCGGGGGCCTGGCGTTGGGTGTTGGCGCTCGCGGCCCTGACCGTGCTCGCGGTGGGGGTGCGCCCGCTGCTCCCCCGCGGAACGCTCACGGCCCGAGCAGGTCTGCCCGCGACGGTGCTCCTGCGCGGGAGCATCGCGGCGACGTTCTACTCCACCGAGGTCTACCTCCCCCTCATGCTCCACGAGCGTTTCGGGCTGCCCCTGTGGGCGGCCGGCGCCGTGCTCACCGCGGGCGCGATCGCCTGGGCGTCGGGTTCCGCGGTGCAGGGACGACTCGGTGATCGCCTCCCCCACCACGTCGCCGTCCGGGTCGGGGCCGTGCTCCTTCTCGTGGGGGTGACGACTCAGCTGGGCGTCGCCGCGATCACCTCCGCCCTGTCTCCCGAGATCTCCCCATCCACCGCGACCACCCCGTCCGCCGCCATCGTCATGGCCGCCGTCGGCTGGTTCGTGGGCGGTGGTGGCATGGGTCTGATGTATCCACGCACGACCGTCCTCGTCCTGGCCCGCTCGGACCCCGGGAGCGAGGGCGCGGGTTCCGCCGCGCTCACCATCTCCGACGCCGCGGGGGGTGCAACCGCGCTGGCTCTGACCGGATTGCTGTTCGGGGCGTTCGGCGCTGCCTGCGCAGGGGCGGGTTTCGCCACAACGCTGCTGGGATGCTCCCTGCTGGCGTCGGTGTCGCTGGCGGTGGCCCTGCGGGTCGGGCGCGACTGAGCGGCGTGCGCTGGAACGGTTCTCGGACTCCGCTCAGGCGGTGATGCGGTCGTGCACCAACGGCACCACAGCGGGTTTCGCGGCATCGACGGAGAACCCGCCCTCGAGGGCCTGCTGCGCCCACTCGAACCGCTCCGGGGTGTCGGTGTGCAGCGTCATCAACCGCTGACCGCGGCGGACCACGTCCCCGCGCACGGCGTGCAGTTCCACCCCCGCCCCGGCCTGCACCGACTCCTCGCGCCGCGAACGCCCCGCCCCGAGTCGCCACGCGGCGACCCCGACGGCCATCGCGTCCACGTCGAGGAAACCCTCGGCCCCGGCGACGACGTCCAGGGTGTGGCGCGCCACCGGCAGCGGCGCGTCCGGGTCGCCCCCCTGCCCGGTGATCATCCGCCGCCAGGCGTCCATGGCCCGGCCGTCCGCGAGCGCGTCCGCGGGGTCGACGGCGTCGAGACCCACGCAGGCGAGCATCTCGCGCGCCAGTACCAGGGTGATCTCGACGAGGTCGGCGGGGCCACCCCCCGCGAGCACCTCGACCGATTCCCGCACCTCCAGGGCGTTCCCGGCGGTGCGCCCCAGCGGAGTGGACATGTCGGTCACGAGGGCCGTCGTGCGCACCCCCGCGTCGGTGCCCAGCTCGACCATGGCGCGGGCGAGTTCGCGCGACTGCGCAAGTTCTTTCATGAACGCCCCGGAACCGGTCTTCACGTCGAGCACGAGCGCGCTCGTCCCCTCGGCGATCTTCTTGCTCATGATCGAGGAGGCGATGAGCGGGATCGCCTCGACGGTCCCCGTGACGTCGCGCAGCGCGTACAGCTTCTTGTCCGCGGGGGCGAGGTCCCCCGTCGCGGCGCAGATCACCGCCCCCACGTCGACGAGCTGACGACGGATCTGCGCCAGCGTCAGCGACGCACGCCATCCGGGGATCGCCTCGAGTTTGTCGAGGGTCCCGCCGGTGTGGCCGAGGCCGCGGCCGGAGAGCTGCGGAACCGCTGCGCCGCAAACCGCGACGAGCGGTGCCAACGGCAACGTCACCTTGTCACCGACCCCGCCGGTGGAGTGCTTGTCGACGCTGGGCCGGGGCAGGTCGGTGAAGTCCAGCCGGGAACCCGACTCGATCATCGCGGTCGTCCAGCGGGACGTCTCGGCCCGGGTCATACCGTTGAGCAGCACGGCCATCGCGAGCGCCGACATCTGTTCCTCGGCGACCTCACCGCGGGTGTAGGCGTCGATGACCCAGTCGATCTGCGCGTCGGAGAGTTCACCACGATCGCGTTTGGTGCGGATGACGTCGACGGCAGCGAACTGCGGACTCACGGGGTCAGGCCTTTCGGGACGGGTCGGTGAGGTCGTGGGGTCCGAACGCGTCGGGCAGCACCTGTGTCATGGGCAGGACCCCGCGTGGGGTGTCGACGAGCAGGTCCGGCCCGCCGAACTCGTAGAGCAGCTGGCGGCACCGTCCGCACGGCATGAGCACGCCACCGGAGGCGTCGACGCAGGCGAACGCGACGAGTTTCCCCCCACCCGTCATCTGCAACTGCCCGATCATCGTGCACTCGGCGCACAACGTGACGCCGTAGGAGGCGTTCTCGATGTTCGCCCCGGCCACGATCCGGCCGTCGTCGACGAGGGCGGCGGCGCCGACGGGGAAGTTCGAGTACGGCGAGTAGGAGTGGGCGAGCGCCTCGCGGGCGTGGTCTCGTAGTACCTCGAAATCCGGAGTCGCACCGGGGGTCGGGTCGGGT
The DNA here is from genome assembly GCA_050955085.1 of Janthinobacterium lividum. GTDB lineage: Bacteria > Actinomycetota > Actinomycetes > Actinomycetales > Kineococcaceae > Kineococcus. Next base: position 2,828 of record JBPBQU010000088.1, read on the forward strand.
ATCACGATGGGTAGGGCTCCCCACTGGCGGCAGGCGGAGCGACGCGGCCCACGAACCCGGCGACGGCGAACACCGTCGCGAGGTAGGGCAGCATCGACAGGAAACTCGACGGCACGGCGCCGGGCGAGGGCAGGATTCCCACCAGGGTCTGCAGGGCGGCGAAGAACCCGAACAGCAACGACGCGCCGACGGCACCGCGCGGGCTCCACCGGCCGAAGATCACCGCGGCCAACGCGATGAAACCTTTACCGGCGGACATGTTCTCGGTGAACGGCCCGATCGTGCCGATGGACAGGTACGCCCCCGCCAATCCGGCGATCCCGCCGGCCACCACCACGTTCACGTAACGCACCCGCAGCACAGGGATGCCGAGCGTCGCGGCCGCCTTGGGGTGCTCACCCACGGCACGGGTCCGCAACCCCCAGCGGGTACGGAACAGCACGACGTCGAGGACGACGATCACGACGTACATGGCGTAGACGAGGATGTTCGCCTCGAACAGCAGCGGCCCGAGCACCGGGATGTCGCAGAGACCCGGGATCGCAATGGGGTCGAGCACGCCGGGGTCGTTGTAGCGCTGGGTGTCGGACTGCATGAGGGCCTTGTAGGCCCACCCCGTGAACCCGAGGGCGGCCGCATTGAGGACGACCCCGAGGATCACCTGGTTGACCCGGTAGCGGATCGCGAACACCGCCAGCAACCACCCGACGAGCGCACCGGCGAGAACGGCCGCGAGCACACCCACCCCGAGGTTGCCGACCATGGTGGCGACTAGGGCGCCCGCGAAGGCGCCCGCGAGGAACTGGCCCTCGATCGCGACGTTGACCACGCCGGAACGCTCCCCCAGGACACCGGCGAGGGCACCGAGGATGAGTGGGGTCGCCAGGAACACCGTCTGCTGCAGCAGCTCCACCACGTCGATCGAGGCACCCGGGCCGCCGCTCATCGC
>JBPBQU010000089.1:0-3762 GCA_050955085.1 Janthinobacterium lividum
GGCGCCTTCCTTCTCCGAGTGCGCGGTGACCAGGGTGGCGTCGAGGTCGATGACCACAGACACTTCCGTGCCTTCTGGGTCTTCAGTGACGAGGGGTTACTGGATGGTCCGGGCTAGGGCGATGTCATGACGATGACCCGGTGAAGCCTCGCTCCGCCGGCTACGATCGACTCGTTCCAGGTGTCGGCCCCGTGCTCGTCTCAACGTTGTCCTGGCCTAGTGCGCTCGGTCCCGGGGTGCGGATGGCGATCGCACCCCTCTCCGGGGGCAGGGCAGCAACTCCTCGAGCCTGACGCCGTTGTCATGGTGGCCGTCGACGTCGCTCCGGAGTCACCGTTCGCCCCGGGCGGCGCCGGCGGGAGGTGTGGAGTTCATCGAGCGCTCGACCACGTCACCGGAAATGACGCTGCTCGCGGGCGGGGAAGAGGCTCCTGGGGGAACGAGAACACCCCGCGAAAGTCGATGCCCGGCCCGGTCCGGCCGGCTGGTCGAACCGAGCGACGTCAGGCGGCACGTCAGCGAGACCAGGGTGCGTGGTCTCGCTGACGCGCGGTGGGGCCGTGCTCGATCGCGGCGGCGCCGCTGTCAGCGCCGCCTGCGGCCGCGGCTGCGGCGGACGGCCGCGGGAGCGTTCACCGACGGTTGTACGGGCGGGCCCGTCGGTGCGCCCGTGCCGGGCCCCTGGCCGCCCGTTCCCCCGGGGGCACCGGGGGCACCGGGGGCACCGGGGGCACCGGAACCCCCTGACGCCTCCGAACCACTGGGGTTCACCGGAACGTCGAGGGAGACCACGTAACCCGAGGTGACGTTCCCCGTGACGGTCCCGAGTTCCGTGGCCGCATCGTCGTCACCGAAGACGTTGTCCGTCTCCAGGGTGATCTGCGACAGGTTCGTGATGCTCCTGCTGTAACCCGCTGTCGCGTAGACGAGTTCGGCTGCCGCCTCGGGGATGGCCAACTGGGAGGTCTTGATGATGGTTCCGCTACCGCTCGTCGCCTGCGTCACAGAGGAATACACCTCGAAGTGGATGTGCGGCCACCGCCCGGAATAACAGGCGGGGAAGATGCTGGTGAAACTCACGACGCCCGCGGCGTTGGTCGCGGCGATGCCGCGGAGGTAGTTCTGATCGGTGATCCCGGTGGAGTACAGGGAGTAGTTACCGTCCTGGTTGCAGTGCCAGAGGTACACCGCGTAACCGGCGAGTGGGGTTTCGTCGAGGTCGGTCACGGTCAGGTTGATGGTGAGCGGGATCCCCGCCGCGGTGGCATTGTTCGTGGTCCCGAAGGAGGAGCGGATGTCGGTGCGGACGATGCCGGTACTGGTGCGGACCTCGACACCATTGCTGCCGTCACCGGGGTAGGGGCCGGCGGTCTCGGACTCGATCTCCGGGACGGCGGCGGCCGCACTGCCGGCCTGGGCGGTACCGGTGGCGATCGCGACGACACCCATCGCACTCAGACCGCCGATCATGCGCCGGCGGCTGAGGGTGGACAGGTCGAAGGAAAGTCCTCGGTCGTGCACCGCACGGACGTAGGCCGTGTTGTCGACGCTCTCGTCGAGAGCGGGATCGAGGAGTGGTTCCGGGTCGTGGTGCTGCGAGGCGGTCATGGGTTTCTCCAGAGATCGGTTCGGTGAGCTCGACATCGAGCGAGAGGTCTGCCAGGGGTGCCGGACGGCGCCCACTATTGGAGGGCGGCGGTGATCTGCGCGTAGGCGGCATCGGAGACGGCGTTCGTGTTCCCGAACACCAGCGCCTGCGAGATCTCGGTGCCGGCAGCTGTGGCGTCATCGGCCAGCCGCGTGATGACCGCAGAGGTGGCCTGGGGAAGCGCCGCTTTGGTGGTCAGCAGCATCGGGCCCCCCTCGTAGGCCAGCAACGCCGACCCGGCCATGGCGTCCGGCCAGTTCTCCCCGGTCGCGACGCCCACCGCGGTCGTGGCGTCGTCGAAGATCCCCGTGGAGGTGAACTGCTGGGCCACCAGCGCGGCGGTTGCGTACCGATCGCTACCGGCGAGGTCGTTCCACGTGCCCGAGGCGCCCGCGACGGCGCTGACGGCGGCACCCCCCACCGCGTACTTGTCCTGGAAGACGCGGGAGTCGAGGTAGGCGCTGGTGACGCTACCCAGCCGGGAACCGTCACTGAGCAGGACGACACCCAGGCTGTGCGAGGTGTCGGTGTCCTGGACACCCATGAGGGCTCCTGCGGTCAGACCGTCGGGGAAGTTGTACCCGGTGACGACCGACACGGTCTCGGCCGTCGGCATCTCCTTGGCGATCGCGACGGCCGTGCCGAAGCGGTCGCTACCGGCGAGTCGCACGACGGTGAAACCGAGTTCCTGGACAGCCGTTTCGACGGCACTGGACAGAGCCTTGGTGTCACCGAGGAGATAGACGGTGCCCCCGGCGGGCAGGACGTCCTGCAACGAGACCGCGACGGCCGGGTCCAGGCCGGTGGCAGAGGTCAGGAGCAGGGGGCCGCCCTTGTCGGCGGCCAGCGGCGCACCCGCGATGGCGTCGGCGTAGGTGTCGGAGCGGGTCAGGACCACCGCCTGGGCTTTCTTGCCGCTGAAGGCCGCAGCCGTTGCCGCGGCGGTGGCCACCCGGTCCGCGCCGTAGACGCGGGTGACGGTGGTGGCCGCGAGTGCCGGGGAGGCGCTGGCGATGACGGCGGCGGTGGATGCGGCCGCGGCCACGATGGCCAGGGTGCGTGGAGGGAATCTCATGGGGGCCTTCCGAACGTGGTGACGCGATCGGGTCCTTCCAGGGGAGAGACCCGGGGGATGATTCGATCCTAGGGAGAGCGCGCACACTTTGCGCTACCTGACGGATACTCACAGCGACGACCTAGCGGAATGACAGCATCGCGCCGTCACCGACCCCGCACGATCCGCCGCAACCGCGCCAACCGCTCCCGCACCTGCGCCTCGAAACCACGGTCCGTGGGCACGTAGTAGTCCTTGCCGACGAGCGCGTCCGGGGCGTACTGCTGCTCAGCGACGCCCGCGGGGCTGTCGTGGGTGTAGACGTAACCCTTGCCGTGACCCAGCTTCGTCGCCCCGGCGTAGTGCGCATCACGCAGGTGCGCGGGGACCTGGCCACCGAGCCCGGCCCGGACGTCGGCGATGGCCGCGTTGATCCCGTTGTAGGACGCGTTGGACTTCGGGGCGGTCGCGTTGTGCACCACGGCCTGGGCCAGGATGATCCGCGCCTCCGGCATTCCGATCTGCGCCACCGCGTGCATCGCCGCGACCGCGGTCTGCAGAGCGGAGGGGTCCGCCATCCCGATGTCCTCCGACGCCGCGATGACGACGCGGCGCGCGATGAACCGCGGGTCCTCCCCCGCCTCGATCATGCGCGCCAAGTAGTGCAGCGCGGCGTCCACGTCGGAACCCCGCATCGACTTGATGAGCGCGCTCGCGACGTCGTAGTGCTGATCGCCCTGGCGGTCGTAGCGCACGGCCGCCCGATCCAGCGCCGTCTCGGCATGTTTCAGGGTGATCCGCGCAGACCCGCTCGCCGCATCGTCGAAGGCGGTGCCCGCGGCCGCCTCCAACGCGGTGAGCGCACGCCGCGCATCACCGTCGGCGACCCGGACGAGGTGGGCGAGTGCGTCGTCGTCGATCCCGACCTCACCCGCCAGTCCGCGCGGATCGGTGATCGCCCGGTTCAGCAACCCGCGGATGTCGTCGGTGTCGAGGGGTTGCAGGGTCAGCACCAGCGAACGGGACAACAACGGGGTGACGACGGAGAAGTTCGGGTTCT
>JBPBQU010000090.1:0-3757 GCA_050955085.1 Janthinobacterium lividum
CAATCTACCCGCGGACACCGGACCGGCCCGGTCCGGCGGATTCTGGACCGGCCGGAACCTCGTGATCCCGGCTCATGCGTCGATGCGGTTGGGGTCCATCCCCGCAGCCCCCGCGATGATGAACTCCTTGCGCGGCGCGACGTCGTTGCCCATGAGGAGCTCGAAGACGCGGTCGGCCACCTCGGCGTCGGCGATGGTGACCCGACGCAGGGTGCGGTGCTGGCGTTCCATCGTCGTCTCGGCCAGCTGGTCCTCGTCCATCTCCCCCAACCCCTTGTAGCGCTGCGGGTCCTTGTAACTGCGCCCACGTTTCTGCAGGTCCGCCGTGACCCGGCGCAGTTCGGCGTCGGAGTAGGTGTAGACGACCTCCCGCTTCGCCTTGCCGAGCGCGGAGATCTCGAGGCGGTGCAGCGGGGGAACGGCTGCGAACACCCGTCCCGCTTCGACGAGAGGCCGCATGTAGCGGAAGAACAGCGTCAGCAGCAGGGTGCGGATGTGCGCGCCGTCGACGTCCGCGTCGGTCATCAGCACGATCTTGCCGTAGCGCACGGACGCCAGGTCGAAACTGCGCCCGGAACCGGCGCCGACGACCTGGATGATCGAGGCACACTCGGCGTTCTTGAGCATGTCCGCGACCGAGGCCTTCTGGACGTTGAGGATCTTCCCCCGCAGCGGGAGCAACGCCTGGAACTCCGAGTTCCGCGCCCCCATCGCGGTGCCCAGCGCCGAATCGCCCTCGACGAGGAACAACTCGGTCTGCGACACGTCATCGGAGCGGCAGTCCTTCAGCTTGGCCGGCAGCGAGGACGTCTCCAGCGCGTTCTTCCGACGCTGCGTCTCCTTGTGCAGCCGGGCGGAGACGCGACTCTTCATCTCCGAGACGACCTTGTCGAGGACCTGGGCGGCCTCCACCTTCTCGTCACGTCTGACCGAGGTGAAGAGCGCCGTGAGTTCTCGCTCGACGACCTTGGCGACGATCCCGCGCACGGCGGCGGTACCGAGCACCTCCTTGGTCTGGCCCTCGAACTGCGGCTCGGCCAGACGCACCGTCACGACCGCCGTGAGCCCCGCGAGGACGTCCTCCTTCTCGGGTTTGTCCTCCTTCGCGCTCGCACTCACCTTCAACCGGCGCCCGTTCGCCGCGACCTGAGCGCGCAGCACCTTGAGCAGGGCCGCCTCGAAACCCGCGAGGTGACTGCCGCCCTTGGGCGTGGAGATGATGTTGACGAACGAGCGCACGGTCGTGTCGTAGGCGGTCCCCCAGCGCAGCCCGATGTCGACCACGCACTCGCGTTCGACGTCCTGCGGCGTCATGTGCCCGGAGTCGTCGAGCACGGGGACCGTCTCGGTGAAGACGTCCGCCCCCTGCAGACGCCACACCGAGGTGACAGGCGCGTCGGGGGTGAGGAAGTCGGCGTACTCCCCGATGCCGCCGTCGTGCTGGAAGACCTCCTCGCTCGGCCCGTCCGCACCCGGTGAGCCGGGCAGCCCTCGCTCGTCGCGCAGCACGATGCGCAGGCCGGGGACGAGGAACGACGTCTGTCGGGCCCGGGCGACGAGGTCGGCGTAGGAGAACGCCGCCTCCTTCAGGAAGATCTGCTGATCCGCCCAGTAGCGCACCCGGGTACCCGTGACACCGCGCTTGGCCTTGCCGATGACGTCCAACCCCTGGGCCGGGGTGAAGTCGGCGTCCGCGCCGTCACCCGCGTAGCGGCCCGGAGCGCCGCGCCGGAAGCTCGTCGCGTAGGTCTTGCCCCCCCGGTCGACCTCGACGTCGAGACGCGCGGACAACGCGTTCACGACGCTCGCACCGACACCGTGCAGCCCGCCCGAGGCGGAGTAGGAACCACCGCCGAACTTGCCCCCCGCGTGCAGGTGGGTGAAGACGACCTCTACGCCCGAGAGACCGGTGCGCTGCTCGACGTCGACGGGGATGCCGCGACCGTCGTCGTGCACCTCGACGGACCCGTCCGCGTGCAGGACCACGTCGATGACGCTGCAGTGCCCCCCCAAGGCCTCGTCGACGGAGTTGTCGATGATCTCCCACAGGCAGTGCATGAGACCGCGGGAGTCGGTGGAACCGATGTACATGCCGGGGCGCTTGCGGACCGCTTCGAGTCCTTCGAGGACGAGCAGGTTGGCCGCGGTGTAGCGATCCTCGGCGTCCCTGGGCGCACGAGGTCCGGGGGGCGAGCTGGGTGAAGTCACCGGGAAAGCCTACGGGCGACGGTGCGCCCGGTGCTCGGGCCCGCGCGGTACCGGAACCGGAAGGCGGGGTGACTCCCACCCGCCGACACCTCGCGAGGTCGCCCGGGTGACGAAGGCCACCTCCGCCGAGAGCGAACGCCTTGCTCCGAGCGCGTGGGAACGCGCGCGCCCGGGGCGGGGTTGGGAGAGAGTGTGAGGCGGGAGCAGAAGCGCCCGCTCGCTTGATGCAGGACCGGAAGGAGTCGCGGAGTGACTACAGCCATTGCCAACGACCCCATGACCGCCGCCGACCGTTGCGACCGCTGTGGTGCCCAGGCCTACGTGCGAGTCGTGCTCTCCGCTGGTGGCGAGCTGCTGTTCTGCGCCCACCACGGGCGCGAGCACCGCGACGCGCTGCGGGAGGTCGCCCGCGACATCCAGGACGAGTCCCAGAAGCTCGTCTCGACGTCGCCGATGGCGGCGGCCGAGGAACGCTGAGCTGATCGACGTTCCACTGTCCGCCACCCGGCAGGACCGACGAGCCCGGCGCCACCCAGATGGGTGACGCCGGGCTCGTCGTCGTCGGGCTGGCGATCGCGGTGGGGCTGGTGGGCATCGTCGTCCCGCTGCTGCCCGGCACGATCATCATCGCGCTCGCGGTGCTGGCGTGGGCGCTGTCCACCGGGGGCGCCGCCTGGGCGTTCTTCGCCGGTGCCGTCGTCCTGTTGGCCGCGGGCCAGGTGTGCATGATCGTGCTGCCCGGCCGGCGCATGACCCGCGCAGGCATCCCGCGGTGGACGCTGCTCCTCGGTGCCGCGCTCGCCGTCGTGGGGTTCTTCGTGGTCCCGGTCGTCGGCCTACCCCTGGGCTTCGTGCTCGGGATCTTCCTGGCCGAGCTGGTACGCGCCACCCGCACCCGGCAGGGCGCCGGGGCGGCCTGGGCGTCGTCGGTGACGGCCCTCAAGGGCGTCGGCCTGAGCGTCGCCCTGGAAGGCGGGGCCGGGATCCTGGCGGCGCTCTGCTGGGGCGTGGGCGCGCTGGTACTGCGCTGAGCTCTCGTGGCCAATGCCGGGAGGGCCCGACCGGAAGCGGTCGGGCCCTCTCGGCGTACGACGGCCGGAGTCAGTCGAGATAGTCGCGCAGGACCTGCGAGCGCGACGGGTGGCGCAGCTTGGACATCGTCTTCGACTCGATCTGGCGGATCCGCTCGCGGGTGACCCCGTAGACCTTCCCGATCTCGTCGAGGGTCTTCGGCTGCCCGTCGGTGAGCCCGAAACGCATCGACACCACACCGGCCTCACGGTCGGACAGTGTGTCCAGCACCGAGTGCAACTGCTCCTGCAACAGCGTGAAGCTGACTGCGTCGGCCGGGACGACCGCCTCGGAGTCCTCGATGAGGTCGCCGAACTCGGAGTCGCCGTCCTCACCCAGGGGGGTGTGCAGCGAGATCGGCTCACGTCCGTACTTCTGGACCTCGACGACCTTCTCCGGAGTCATGTCGAGCTCTTTGGCGAGCTCCTCCGGAGTCGGTTCGCGTCCCAGGTCCTGCAGCATCTGCCGCTGAACGCGG
>JBPBQU010000091.1:0-3648 GCA_050955085.1 Janthinobacterium lividum
CAGCGACGACCACGACGACCTCCCCCGGGCCGGGCAGGGGGTCGGGCAGCTCGGCCAGGGTGAGGACCTCGGGTCCTCCGGGTTCTTCGACGATCACGACACGCACGGCGGCGACACTACGTCGCCCCGACCGCCCCCGCCCCTGGACGAGTGCCGCCAGAACGAGGTGGTCGGGGCCGCAATGCGCGCGCCCGCTCCAGGTCGGCGGGGACGTCGACGTCGAGGCATTCGGCCGTGCTCACGAGGACCTCGACGAACCCGCCGTCCGGCGTCCGCTCCCGTGCTCCGAAGAATGCGCGCAGCGGACGACCGGCCAACCCACCGTCGGCGCGAAGCGCCTCGAGCAGGGTGAGCGCCGGACCCCGGCGCAGCGCGGACAGCAACGGCTGGCGTCGACCCTGCGGGTCCACCCCCACCACGGCATCGGCCCCCGGGGCGGCGCGCAGGGCCGCGAGCAGGCGGGGGACGGCGGTGGCGGCGAAGGGTTGGTCCCCGCCGAGCACCACCACCTCCGTGGTGGTGGCTGCGGCGACACCGGCCGCGAGGGCCGGCAGCGGGCCACCTCCGGGTGGTTCCTCACGAAGCTGCACGAGACCCGCGGGTATCGCCATCCCCACCGGCAGCGGATGACCCACCAGGAAGATTCGACCGAAGGGGTGAAGGTCGGCGAGCAGTCTGCCGATGAGCGTGGTGTCGAACAATTGAACGGTGAGTTTGTCCACACCGGGGCGTTGCGCGGCGAAGCGGCGCCCGGCGCCGCCCGCCAGCACGACCACGTCGGCGGGGTCGGTCGGGTCGTCGTCTCGGGGGACCTGCGCCATCCCGTGATGATCCCCCGCGCGGACGGCGCTCGCCCGCCACGCCACCACCGACGGGGCAGCCGCCCGGGCTCTGGGATGACAACGGACGACCGAGACCCGGTCGCCCAGGACGAAGGAGATGACCGTGCTGAAGAAGAGCTGGGCTGCGGTGCTCGTCGGCGCCGCCCTCGCGTTGTCCGCCTGCGGCGGCGGTGCCGACGCAGCCGACGCAACCGACACCGCCGACAAGGCGACCACAACGAACACCATCGGCATCGCGATGCCGACGACGTCGTCCACTCGCTGGCTCTCCGACGGCAAGAGCATGGTCGACCTCTTCCAGCAGGCCGGATTCATCACCGACCTCGAGTACGGCGAAGACGACATCGACAACCAGGTCGCGCAGATCCAGAAGATGATCAACGACAAGGTCAGCGTCCTCGTCGTGGCTGCGATCGACGGCCACGAACTCGCCGGTGTGCTGCAGCAGGCCGAGGCCGCGGGGATCCACGTCATCGCCTACGACCGCCTGATCACCGCCACGTCCGACGTCGACTACTACGCGTCCTTCGACAACGCGAAGGTGGGCCAGCTGCAGGCCCAGTACATCGTGGACAGGCTGAACCCCGCTGGTGCGAGCGCACCGCAGTCGATCGAGTTGTTCGCCGGTTCCCCGGACGACAACAACGCCTATCTGTTCCGTCAGGGTGCGTTGTCCGTCCTGCAGCCCTACCTGGACTCGGGCAAACTCGTCGTCCGGAGCGGGCAGACCTCGATGGACCAGATCGCGACCCAGCGCTGGGACGCCTCGACCGCCGCGGCCCGGATGGAATCCCTCCTCAACGCGAACTACACCAGTACCCGCCTCGCCGCGGTGCTCTCGCCCTACGACGGCATGAGTCGCAGCATCATCACGACGCTGCAGGCCCACGGGTACGGCAGCGCCGGCCTGCCGCTCCCGGTGGTCACCGGCCAGGACGCCGAACTCGACTCCGTGAAGTCGATCCTCGCCGGCCAGCAGGCGGAGACCGTCTTCAAGGACACCCGGGCGCTCGCCAAGGTGGCCGTGGAGATGTCCGAGGCCATCCTGAAGGGTGCGAAGCCGGTCGTCACCGACACCACGACGTACAACAACGGCGTGAAGGTCGTCCCGGCGAACCTCCTCGAACCCGTCTCGGTGGACGCGGGCAACGCCCGACAGGTGCTCGTCGACAGCGGTTACTACACGGCGGACCAACTCCCCGGCTGATACCTGCCGACCCTTGCCTGCCGGGTGGGGGCGGTTCACCACCCAACGATCACCACTGGTTCGCGAACCCTCAAGTCGACGGGTCCGCGCACCGATGACACACAGGTCTGCTCCACCACGAGGTGGGCACTCCTCAACGCCCACCTCTCGCGTACGGAAGGTCGACATGCCGCGCAACCTGAGCATCAGAGCCAGGCTCCTGGTACTCCTTTCTGCCCCGCTCGTGCTGCTTCTGATCGCGGCCGTCATCCTCAACGTCGGTTTCATCAACGGCGCTTTACAGAGCCGGCGGGTAGCCGTTTTCGCCAGCTCCGCCGGCGGGGCCAGCCAACTGATCTCGATCCTGCAGAACGAGCGGCTCGTCACCGTCCGCTCGCTCGTACCGGGGGCGAACGTGGACCCGGCTGAACTTACCGCCGCCCGGGCCAAGACCGACGCGGCGATCCAGGCCGTGATCAAGGGGGTGGGTACCGGCAACATCGCCGGCATCGGGCCCTCCGCCAAGGCCGAGTTGACTGCCGGGTACGCAGCGCTGGCCTCCTTCAGCGGTGGCCGAGCCGCCGTCGACTCCGGCAACACCACCGCCGCCCAGACGCTCACCGGGTTCGGCGCCTACATGGACGCCTACTCCGACCTCTCGCTCGCGGTGTCCGACGACGTCAAAGATCGTGTCATGGCGCGCGAGGAGGCGGCCTTCGCCTACCTGATCAAGGAACGCGAGGCGGCATCGCGCGAACAGGCCGCCGGCCTGTTGATCCTCAGCGGCGCCAACTCCACCAGCGTCTCCCAGATCCGTTCGAACGCCGTGGCGGAACAGAACTTCCTGGGAACCCAGGCGAAGCTCGTCGAGAACGCCTCGTTGGCGGCCGACGTCGGGAAGGTCGTCAACACCAGTGCGGCCGCCCAGGCCCGTGCCCTGGTCGCCAGCGACCGCAACGCCTTCTCTGCGGCCGGTAACGGCACACCCACGGTGACCATCGACGAGTGGATGAAGTCGACCGACGCCGTCATCGACAGCCTGGACAAAGCCGCGAACGTCGCGGCAAGTTACGTCGAGGACCGTGGTGAGACCTCCGCCTCCGACGCGATCTTCCGGGGTGTCCTGCTGGGTGTGCTGACGCTGCTCGTGGCCGGGGGCGCGATCGCCTTCGCGCTCCGTTCCGCCACCGGCATCGCCCGCCGCCTTCGCGCCCTGGCCGGTGCCGCCACCGAGGTCCGCGACGAACTCCCCCGCATGGTCGAGCGCATGCAGACCCCGGGTGAGGGCCCGGGTGCGACGTTCACCCCGGTGCCGGTGACGAGCAACGACGAGATCGGCGCGGTCGCCCACGTCATCAACGACCTGAACGAGACCACGTTCCGTATCGCCGGTGAGCAGGCCGCACTGCGTGCCTCCATCGCCGAGATGTTCGTCAACGTGGCGCGTCGTGACCAGTCGCTGCTGGCCCGCCAGCTGGCCTTCCTCGACCAGTTGGAACGCACCGAGGAGAACCCCGACACCCTCGAGGACCTGTTCACCCTCGACCACCTCGCCACCCGGATGCGGCGCAACGCCGAGTCCCTGCTCGTCCTCGCCGGCATCAACACCGGGCGCCGCCT
>JBPBQU010000092.1:0-3616 GCA_050955085.1 Janthinobacterium lividum
CCTGCGCGAGGGGGAGCGGCTCACCTCAGCGTTGCGTACCGAAGGCAAGGAGATCGCGCCCTACCTCGTCGGGCGCAAGGCAGCCGCCTTTTACAGCTTCCGCCGCCGTGAGGTGAACGAGCAGTGGGCCGGGTTCACGGACTCTCCCAGTTACGACGACGCCAAGACCATCGGTGACCGCCTCGTCGCCGATTTCGGTCTCGATGCGGCGGACGGTGGGGTGGACGAGATCCACGTCGTCTACACACATTTTGTGAACATGGTGACGCAGGAACCCCGCGTCATCCGGCTGCTGCCGCTCGAAGTGGTCGAAGGAGTGGAGGCGCCGGTTGAGGGTGACCTGCAGCCGCTCTACGAGTTCGAACCGAGTGCCGATGCAGTGCTGACGGCACTGTTGCCGCAGTACGTCAACAGCCGAATCTACAACTGCCTGCTGCAGTCGGCGGCCTCCGAGCTCGCTGCTCGCCAGCGGGCGATGAAGTCGGCCACGGACAACGCGGACGAGCTCATCAAGACCCTGACGCGGCTCGCCAACAACGCGCGCCAGGCCGACATCACCCAGGAGATCACCGAGATCGTCGGCGGCGCCGACGCTCTGGCCTCTGCCGGCTCGCGCGCCTGAGCCCCGCACCCGTCAGCACGACCCGATCCGCCGAAGGAAGTCCGAGGAGCGACATGACCGCCACCGTCACCGAATCGCCCGCCAGCACCAGCAAGGGTGCGACCGGCCGTATCGCCCGAGTCATCGGGCCCGTCGTCGACATCGAGTTCTCGGCCGACACGATGCCCGAACAGAACAACGCCCTCACCACCGAGGTGACCATGGGCGGGTTCACCCAGACCGTGACCCTCGAGGTGGCCTCCCACCTCGGTGACAACATGGTGCGGGCGATCTCCCTCAAGCCGACCGACGGCATGGTCCGTGGCGCGCCCGTCATCGACACCGGTGCGCCGATCTCCGTGCCGGTGGGCAATGTCACCCTGGGCCGCGTCTTCAACGCCATCGGCGAGTGCCTGAACCTGGAGGAGGGCGAGAAGCTGGAGGTCAGCGAACGGTGGCCGATCCACCGCAAGGCGCCCAGCTTCGACCAGCTCGAGTCGCGAACGACGATGTTCGAGACCGGTATCAAGGTCATCGACCTGCTCACCCCCTACGTGCAGGGTGGAAAGATCGGTCTCTTCGGGGGTGCGGGCGTCGGCAAGACGGTTCTCATCCAGGAGATGATCCAGCGTGTGGCGCAGAACCACGGTGGTGTCTCGGTGTTCGCCGGTGTCGGTGAGCGCACCCGTGAAGGCAACGACCTCATCGGCGAGATGGCGGAGGCGGGCGTCTTCGACAAGACCGCCCTGGTCTTCGGTCAGATGGACGAGCCGCCGGGGACCCGCCTGCGCGTCGCGCTGTCCGCCCTGACGATGGCGGAGTACTTCCGCGATGTGCAGAACCAGGACGTGCTGCTCTTCATCGACAACATCTTCCGGTTCACCCAGGCCGGGTCCGAGGTGTCGACCCTGCTCGGTCGCATGCCTTCCGCGGTCGGTTACCAGCCCACGTTGGCCGACGAGATGGGCACTTTGCAGGAGCGGATCACCTCCACCCGCGGTCACTCGATCACGTCCTTGCAGGCGATCTACGTTCCGGCCGACGACTACACCGACCCCGCGCCGGCCACCACCTTCGCGCACCTCGACGCCACGACGGAGCTCTCCCGCGAGATCGCCTCGCGTGGGTTGTACCCCGCGGTCGACCCGCTGACCTCGACGTCGCGCATCCTGGACCCGCTCTACATCGCGAAGGATCACTACGACACCGCGGTCCGGGTGAAGCAGATCCTGCAGCGCAACAAGGAACTCCAGGACATCATCGCCATTCTCGGGGTCGACGAGCTCTCCGAGGAGGACAAGTTGGCGGTGAGCCGCGCCCGGCGGATCCAGCAGTTCCTCTCGCAGAACACCTACATGGCGGAGAAGTTCACCGGGGTGACCGGTTCGACCGTCCCACTGAAGGAGACCATCGAGGGTTTCTCGAAGATCGCCGATGGTGAGATGGACCACATCGCCGAGCAGGCCTTCTTCAACGTCGGCGGGCTCGAGGACGTGGAGCGCAACTGGGCTCGCATCCAGAAGGAAACCGCCTGATCCTCCGGATCAGGACGATTCCCCGGCAGCAGTAGAACAGGAGCTGAGCGTGGCCTTGCAGGTCGAGCTGGTCGCCGCCGACCGGTCGGTGTGGACGGGTGAGGCGTCGCGGGTGCGCGCCCGCACCACCGACGGGGACATCGGCATCATGCCCGGGCACGAGCCGATCCTGGCCGTGCTCGAGGCGGGTGAGGTCGTCATCACGGGCTCCGGCAGCGATGGGGTCACGGTTCAGGTGAGCGGGGGATTTTTCTCCGTCGACCATGACATCGTGACCATCGTCGCCGAGTCCGTCGAGGTCGGGTCCGCACCCGCCACCGGCGGTCACTGACTCCCGGCGCAGGAACAGACGCCGGTGCAGGAACTGCTGCTCAGCCTGGAGATCGCGGGGGCTTGCGCGGTGCTGCTTCTGCTCCTCGTCGTCGCCATCGTGCTCCGGCGGCGCCGGTTGACGCACCGTCTCGGAACCTTCGACTGCTCGGTGCGTCACCTTCGGGGGTCCAGCCGTCGATGGGCTCTCGGAGTCGCCCGTTACGAGACCGACCGGTTGGACTGGTATCGCACGTTCTCGTTGTCTCCACGCCCCTCGTGCTCCTTCGCGCGAGGGGCGTTGGACGTGGTGAACTGGCGCGATGCGGAGGGCCCGGAGCTGCTGGCGGTGCAGCCGGGCGCGATGGTGGTGGAGTGTCGCCACCTGGAGAGCGACCTCCAGTTCGCGATGAGCAGCGACGCCTACACCGGGTTCGCGTCATGGCTGGAGTCCGCGCCACCAGGCCAGAACGTCAATGTCGCCTGAACCGTTCTGTCCCGTCGTGCTCGGTCTGTCCTTGGTCTCGACTAGCGCGAACGTACCTCCCGCGGTCAGACTCGGTTCTCGACGCCGAGCCCGCGTCGCCATCGCACAGAGGAGCAGCACGTGATCAAGTATCTGCACGAAGCCGGCATCAAGTCCGAATGGGCCTACGCAGCCGGGTTCGCCAGCATCGGCCTGTCCTTCCTCGCGTGGGGTATCTCGCGCCAGGCGGAGGACGCCGGTACCGACCGGGCCGACCGGTGGGGGATCTTCGTCGGGCACTGGGCGCCCACCTTCTTCGGTGTGGGCAACGCCATCGCCCGCTACGAGAAGTGAGCCTGCGCCACAGCTGAGCTCGTGAGTGCCTGATGTCGTGGGCGGGTAAGGCCGGGGTGGGTCCGCAAGGGCCGCCCCGGCCTTCGTCGTGTCGGGGACGATTCTCCAACGTGGTTTCAACGAGCCGGGCGCGGTGGACCTCGCTACGTTGACGCCACCCTTCCCTCCCCGCTGCGTCACCGAGCAGGTCTCCCAGCCTGCCGACCCTCGGAGTTCCCATGACCTTCACTGCGTCCACGCATGTCTCCGCTTCCACCCGCAACCCTGGTACCACCCGTCGTTCACTGCTCGCAGGCGGTGCGGCCGCGGCCGCGAGCGCCGGTCTCACCGCGTGCAACGGCTTCTCCACCG
>JBPBQU010000093.1:0-3586 GCA_050955085.1 Janthinobacterium lividum
CCGACACGGTGCCCCTCGGCGTCGCTGCCCCAGTCGAAGATGCGGTCGGCCAGCGCCCAGTACTCCTCCAGCGTCTCGCCCTTCCAGGCGAACACCGGGACACCCGCGGGTGCCTCGGGGGTACCGGAACCCACAACGGCCGCGGCCGCGGCGTGATCCTGGGTGGAGAAGATGTTGCAGCTCGCCCAGCGGACCTCTGCGCCCAACGCGACGAGGGTCTCGATGAGGACGGCGGTCTGCACCGTCATGTGCAACGAACCCGCGATGCGCGCGCCGGTCAGCGGCTTGGACTCGCCGAACTCCTCGCGCAGGGCCATCAGCCCCGGCATCTCGTGCTCGGCCAGGCGCAATTCGTGGCGTCCGGCTTCGGCCAGGGAAATGTCCCGGACCTGGTACTCGAAAGACATGGTTGCCCTCTCGTGGTGGTCTGTGAACGTCTCCTGGCGCGGCCCCTCTGG
The DNA here is from genome assembly GCA_050955085.1 of Janthinobacterium lividum. Lineage (GTDB taxonomy): Bacteria > Actinomycetota > Actinomycetes > Actinomycetales > Kineococcaceae > Kineococcus. Next base: position 459 of record JBPBQU010000093.1, read on the forward strand.
GCCACTCGGCATCACCGGACGCCGGAGCTGAACTCCAGGCTACGCGACGTCACCAGATCCGCGATCAGCTCCGGCGCAGATCCGGCTCGAGGTAGATGACGCGCGCGATGGGGACGGCGGCCCGCACCCGCTGTTCGGCGGCATCGATGGCCGCGGCCACCTCGGCCGCGGTGTCGGCGGCGGGAACACCGATCTTCGCGGCGACGAGCAGTTCCTCGGGGCCGAGGTGCAGGGTCTTGAGGTGGATGACGCTCTCGACGCCGGTACCCGGCAGTGCGGCCTCGATGGCACGGACCTGCTCCACCGACGCCCCCTCCCCCAACAGCAGCGACTTCGTCTCGATGGCCAGCACGATCGCCACCGCCACCAGCAGCAACCCGATCATCGCGGTGCCGACGGCGTCCCAGCGACCGTCGTCGGTGAGCAACGTGAGCCCGACACCGAACAACGCGAAGACGAGACCCGTCAGGGCCGCGACGTCCTCCAACAGCACGACCGGCAGCTCGGGGGCCTTGGCGGTGCGGATGAAGCGGACCCAGGACTGCGAACCGCGGGTGTGGTTGGACTCCTTCACCGCCGTCGCCAGCGAACGCGACTCCAGCACGATCGCGACGACGAGCACCACGAGCGGTACCCACTGCCAGGAATGCAGCGCCTCCGGTTCCTGCCACTTGTGCCACGCCTCGTAGAGGGCGAACAACCCGCCGACGCTGAACAGCACGATGGCGACCAGGAACGCGTAGAGGTAGCGCTCGCGCCCGAACCCGAACGGGTGATCGGGGGTTGCGGCCCGGCGGGAACGCTTGCCGCCGACCAGGAGGAGCACCTGGTTACCCGAGTCCGCGAGGGAGTGGATCCCCTCCGCGAGCATCGAGCTGGCGCCGGTGAGGAAGAACGCGATGAGCTTCGTCACCGCGATCCCCAGGTTGGCGGTCAACGCCGCGACGATGGCCTTGGAACTACCTCCGGTGCTCACAGCAACAGGATGCCGTGTCCGAAGCCGGCTCCGGACCATCGACCCGACCCCGACACCCCCCGCCTCAGCCCAGTCGGTCCCTGAGGTCGGCCACGTGCGGCGAGGTCGCCGGGTCGATACCGGTGGCGATCGCGAGGTAGGTCGCGGCGAAGTCGGTCCGCGCGATGAGCTGGGCGAGGCGCTCCAACGGTTCACCGGCCTGCGCGACCACCTCGCTCACGCGGACCCCCGCGTCGGCCGCGGTGGTCGCGACCGCGTCGGCGAGGCGGCGGTCGGCGTCGGTGACCGCGGTGGGTGCGTCGCGCAGCAGGGTCAACTGCAACCGCGGGCCGACCGGGGCGTCGAGGAAGGGGTCGGCGAAGACGTCCTCGGTGGACGCGGCGAACGGGCCGCCGAACGTGGCGACGACTTCGCTCGCATCGTCGGGCAGGGCCCCGACAACGGTGGGCACCCGCGCGGTGCGGGCCAGCATCGACGCGGCGCGGCGGCCCGCCGCGGCCATCAGGTCACCGTCGGCGAGGACCACGGGGACGGTGCCGGCGATCTCGAGCGCGAGCGCCTTCGCCGGGTTGACGAAGGCTTCCGTCCAGGGTCGGCAGGCTTCTGCCTCCGCATCGAGGCGGTCCGCGACCGCGGTGAGCAGCTGCGGTGGGGCGGCGACCAGCTCGAGGACGTCGGCGGCCAGCAGGACCGGGGTCAGCAAGGACCACAACGCGACCCGGGAGGTCCGCGCCGCAGCGGAGGCGGCCCGCACCCCGCGGGCGGGGGCGACGTGAACGTTGCCCGACCGGGCGCCGATCTCGGCCAGCGGTGAATCCGCCGCACCCACCGTCACGACCCGCGCACCACGCCGCGCCGCCTCGACCGCGAGCCCCAGCGGACCGGGCGCGCGACCCGAGAGCGACACCGCGACGACGAGATCCAGTGGTCCCACCCAACTCGGCAACGGCCCGCCACGACGGGCCACCAGGGGCACCGGACAGCCCCGACCCGCGAGCGCGGTGAGGACGTCGGCCACGACGGAGGAGCCACCGAGGGAGGCGATGACGACAGCGCGCGGACGGCCGTCCTCGGCGAGGCGGGAGACCCCGGCCTCGCCCGTGAGCTCGACCGACTCACGCACCTGGGCGCCCGCACCGGCCAACGCCCGCAGCACACCCGAGGGATCGGCGGCGGTGAGCGCATCCCCGTCGGCCAGCAGCGTCTCGTCCACGGCGTTCACGCGTCGCCACCGGCAGGGGACGTTCCGGTTCCGGTGACAGGGCCCGCGGAGGGGCGAGTGACAGGGCCCGCGGAGGGGCGGTCGATGATGCCCGCGGAGGGGCGGACGGCCTCGTCCACCAGCAGCACCGGGACCCCGTCGAGCACGGGGTAGCGGATGCCGTCGGGGGTGGCGAGGAAGTCCACGCCGTCGACGACGACCGGGGCCAGCGGCTGCCCCGTGAGGGGACAGCGCAGCAGGTCGAGGACCCAAGGTTCCAGGCGCAGGCTCATGCGGCACCACCCTGCACGAGGCCACCGCGTATCAGCGCCAGCACCCGGTCCCGGATCGCGATCATCGTGACCTCGTCCGCACCCTCGGCGTTCAACCGCAGCAGGGGTTCGGTGTTGCTGGCGCGCAGGTTGAACCACCACATCGGCGAGTCCCCGCGCCCGAGGTGGGTCACGGTGACCCCGTCCAGGCGGTCCACCTGCAGCTCGTCACCGTCGGCGTCAGCCTGCGTCGTGATGCTCGCCACGACGCGTTCGGTGACGGCCGCGGCGTCGTCCACCGTGGAGTTGATCTCCCCGCTGGCCACATAGCGCTCGTAATCCGCGGCCAGCTCGGACAGCGGCCGGTCGGACTCGGCCAGGGCGGCGAGCACGTGCATCGCGGCGAGCATGCCGGTGTCGGCGGAGAAGAACTCGCGGAAGTAGTAGTGCGCCGAGTGCTCCCCCCCGAACACGGCCCCCTCGTCGAGCATCTGCTGCTTGATGAAGGAGTGGCCCACGCGGGTGCGGACCGGCCTCCCGCCGTCCTCGGCGATGATCTCGGGCACCGCACGCGAGGTGATCAGGTTGTGCAGGACGACGGGCGTCCGTCCGGCGCGCAACTCCTTGGCGATCTCGCGGCGGGCGACCATGGCGGTGACCGCGCTGGGGCTGACAGGGT
>JBPBQU010000094.1:0-3554 GCA_050955085.1 Janthinobacterium lividum
CGCCTCCATGACGTCGGCCGTCGACAAGTCGAGCAACCAGTCCGGGGCCGCCGTGTGCCAGGTCAGCGGATGCCCCTTCACGACCGCACCGCGTTCGGCAAACCACCGGGCGGTCGCCCTCAACCGGTCGGATTCGGGACGACCGCGCACGGGTTCGAACTCACCCCAGTAGAAGGGCAGGGTCGTGACGTTGAACAGCTCGAACCACGCCTGCGCGAGCGCCGCCGCCTGGTCGGCGGGGGCGGAGGCGCCGAAGAAGGACGACGACGCCTGCGCAGGACCGGTGTGCTCCTGGTTGGCGTGCGCGATGAAGTCGAAACCGATGCAGCCGAAGAGGAACTCGTGGCGGCGCTGGGTGAGCGTCACCTCCCGGTCCACCAGCGGCGCACCGTCGGGGCCGTGGACGGTGATCGTCGCCGAGGCGATGCGGTGCGCGAGTTCCGGACGAGTTGCCGCGGGGGCCGCGACCAGGGGGGTGATGCTGTCGTAGGACAAGGGAACTCCTTCTGAGGGGGCTGTCGGTCGCGGGCGTCTCAGGGCCGCGGCGAGACGTCCGGGGTGGGCACGAGTTCCTCGACGCGCACCACGGCTGCCAGCTCGGGGAGTTCACGCAGGAAGCGGGCCATCGCGGGGGCGGTGTTGTGGCGTTCGTGGGCGGCGTGGTCGGAATACACGGCGTACACCAGCCGGACGAGCGGTTCCGTCGCGCTGGTGTGCGGGAGATAGAGCTGGGTGCCGGGTTCCGCGGCGACGGCGGGCAGCGCCGCACCGAGCAGGGTGTCGAATCGTTGCGCCGCCTCGGGGTCGGGCAGGTCGAAGCGCACGACGAGGGCGAGGGTCATGGGATGTCGTCCGGGTTCACGTCGTTGGGGTTCACGTCGTCCGGGTTCACGTCGTGCGGGTTCACGTCGTCCGGGTTCACGTCGTGCGGGTTCACGTCGTCCGGGTTCACGTCGTCCGGGTTCACGTCGTCCGGGTTCACGTCGTTCGGGTTCACGTCGTTCGGGTTCACGTCGTTGGGGTTCATGTCGTTCGGGTTGCCGAGGAGGGTACAGAGGGGTCGAGTAAGCCAGTGCCCACACCACCGGTCGAACTGCACCACGTCGAAGTGGGGGTCTGCGACCTCGCGCGCAGCCTCGAGTTCTACGTCGACGTCCTCGGACTGCACCCGACGCACCAGCGGGCCTGGACACCGCTGGAGGCCTGGCTCCGCGCGGGCCCCGGGTTCCTCCGGTTGGTCCGGGTCGAGGACGGGAACCTCGGGGGGTGGCAGAGCGTCAACCACCAGGCAGGTCTGCGCCACGCCGGGTTCACCGTCGCCGACGTCGACGTCTGGGCCGAGCGCCTGCAACGCCGCGGCATCGAGTTCGTCATCGCACCGATGACCGCCCTCGGCGACGTGCGGATCGTGTTCTTCAGCGACCCCGACGGCGCGTTGGTCGAACTCGTCTCCGGGGACCTGCGCTACACCGAGGTCTGGGACGACGGCCTTCTCGCCCGCCGGCGGGAACACCGCACCCCGCACGGTGAGGGTTTGGTGCTGGATCACGCCGCCACCACCGTCGCGGATCTGGGGCAGGCCCTGAGCACCTACGCGGACGGTCTGGGGATGGGCCGGTTGGGTCAAGTGCCGCACCCCGGTGACGAGCGCGGGTACGTGCGCAGTTACCTCGCCGCGGGCACCGGGGTACTGGAGGTGTTCTCCTACGCGCTCGCTCCGTTGCCCGCCGCGGCAGAGGTCGACGCACAGCGCCTCGGGCTGCGGACGGTGGCTCTGACCTCGCCGGACCCCGAGGGTGCCGCGGCGCTCGTCGTGGCCCACGGTGGACATGTCCGGCGTCCGGAAAATCCCCACCAACACGCGATGGGCCAACACGCGATGGGCCAACACGCGATGGGCCAACACGCGATGGGCCGCGAGGTCGTGGACCGCGACGGTCTCTCGCTGCGCTTCCTGCCCACGGACTGGTCCCCCACCGCGCCCCCGGCCTGACGCCGACCGGCGACTCACGGCGTCACGTCCACCTGGACGACGTGGACGACGCGGCGGTCGGCGGCGGTGACCTCGTGGACCGGCCCGGTCAATTCGAGCGCGGCGCTCAGCACCGGGCTCGCACAGTCGGGCCCGACGAAGAGGTCCACGGCACCGGGTTCCACGACCCGCACCATGCGACGGTCGGAGAACGCCAGCCGCTGGGTGGGGACGTCAAGGGTGACGTCCGCGCTCGCCCCGGCGTCGAGCTGCACGCGGGCGTAGCCCAGCAGCTGCACGACGGGGCGGGTCACCGAGGCGACGGGGTCGCTGCCGTAGAGCTGGACGACGTGGGCACCCGCGCGGGTGCCGGTGTTCGTGACCCGTAGGGACGCGAGGAAGGAGCCGTCGGTGGGAACCTCCGTGGCGGCCAGACGCAGGTCGGTGAGCTGGAACGTCGTGTACGACAGGCCGTGCCCGAACGCTCGGACGGGCGCGGTGTCGATGTTCGACACGGGGCTCGCCGCACCCAGCTTGGGGTGCAGGTAGCTGTAGGGCTGGGCCCCGACCGATCGCGGCAGTGACACGGGCAGGTGACCGGAGGGGTTCACCCGTCCCGACAGGACCCCGGCGATCGCCCCGGCACCTTCCTGCCCGGGGAAGAACGCCTGCACGACGGCGGCACAGCGTTCCAGTGCCCAGTCGATCGCGTAGGGGCGCCCGGTGAGCAGCACGAGGACCACCGGGGTGCCGGTGGCCAGCAGCGCCTCGACGAACGGGCGTTGCACCCCGGGCAGTTCCAGCGACTCCGCGTCACAACCCTCGCCGGAGGTACCCCGGCCGAAGAGTCCGGCGCGGTCACCCATGACGGCGATGCAGACCTCGGCCTGCGCCGCGGCGGTGACGGCGGCCTCGAAACCGCTGGTGTCGGCGGTGTCCACGTCCGCACCGCGCACGTGGGTGATCCGCGCGCCGGTGCCGAACTCGACGTCCAGCGCGGCCAGGACGGAATCCACGTCCAACCCGAGCTCGACGCCGGGGTGCTGGGGCAGGACGTGGTTGGCGAAGCTGTAGCAGCCGAAGAGGGCCGAGGGGTCATCGGCGTTGGGGCCGACCACGCAGACGCGGGCCGGTTCGCCCCACCCGGCCACGTCGTCGAGCGGGAGGGTGGCGTCGTTGGAGAGCAGCACGACCGACTCCTCGGCCAGCGTGCGCGCCAGCGCGTGGTGCCGCGGGGGGTCCAGGTCGATGCGCTCCAGGTCGACCCCGACGGCGGGGTCGTAGTCCACGGCCAGCAGCCCGAGCTCCGCCTTCTGCCGCAGGACCCGGCGCAGGGCGCGGTCGACCAGGGCCTGATCGACGTGCCCGGCGCGGACCTGCTCGGCCAGCGGCCCCAGATAGGTGACCCCGGTGGGGAGTTCGACGTCGATGCCGGCGGCCAGCGCCTGCGCGGCGGCGTCGCCCGCGGAACCCGCCACCGCGTGCAACCGCTCCAGGAACGCGACGGCGAAGTAGTCCGCCACCACCGTCCCGGTGAAACCCCACCGCCCGCGCAGCACGTCGGTGAGCAGGCGTTCGTCGG
>JBPBQU010000095.1:0-3515 GCA_050955085.1 Janthinobacterium lividum
GTCCATCAGTACGGGGTCCATCAGTACGGGGTCCAGGTCGAATCCGAACGACCGCGGTGAGACGGCCGCGAGGTGCCCGGGCTCGCACCAGAACGGCGGGCTCGGGACCTGCAGGACGACGACGTCGTCACCCCGGCGCACCCGCTCGCACGAGACGCTCTGGGCGCTGCGCCGTTCGAGAAGGGCCAGGATGTCGGGCGTGCTGGCCACCGGGGCGCCGTCCTCGAAGGCCACGAGATATTCGTTCTCCATCTCGACCCTCAACAGGGCGCTGGTGGCCCGGTCGCGCACCGTCACGCTACCGCGCCCGAAGCGACCTGCCCCGGACTCCCGGTAGCGGCTCACGTCGACGACACGACCCACGGCGAGCACCCGCCCACCGGTCGCCACCGCCAGCGCGGCCGGTGCGGGCGTGTCGGGCAGGGCCGTCAGCCGGCGCCCTACCTCGAGGCAGCGCCGGGTCGTGTCCGGCGTCGAGGCAGTCAGTAATCGCGACAAGGGGAGGGGTGCGACGGCGATGGCGGCCCATCCACCGCTGGAGGCGAGCACCGCCCGCACGCTGCGTTCGGTCGCCGCCGGGTCACCCCCGTCGACGAGCACCACCTGCCCGCTGGGCAACGCCAGGCACAGCGGGGTCATTGCCAACCCGGCGACGGCGAGCGAGAACTGGTCCAGGCGGGGCAGGGCCCGCCCGCACAGATCGACGTCCACGACCGGCAACCCCGTCTGGGCGGCCGTCACGAGCGCCGTCACCCCGTTCAATCCGGCGGCCTCGATGGAGGCGAGCGCGTCGGCCCGGCGTCCCGACCAACGCTGCACCGACTCCAACGCTCCGGTGAACTCCTGGCCCCCGGGCAGCTGTTCGGTGAACACACTGATCGCCCCGACGAGTCCCACGGGAGAGACCAGCAGGTCCTCGGGCGCAGTCCACGGGTCCAGCAGTTCCACCCCGGGGGAGCGGTGGTCCGAACCCACCAACCGGCGAAATATCAGACCCCCGCTGCCCGCGTCCCCGCCACCACCGGAACCGAACAATTCGGCACCGCGCACGAGGGCCGGGGCGTCGTCCGCGGTCAGCTGCACGCCCGCAGCCTGCCACGCCGGTGTCACGGGACGAGTGCGACCTCGCTGACCCCCGAAACGCTGACCCCGGAGCCGTCGATCTCCGAATAGTCGAACGGGACGAGTTCCTCGACCGGGGTGAACGCCACGTCCAGCCCGAACGCAGCCGGACCGAACGTCGCCAACGCCTCGGGTGTGCGCATGAGGTCGGGGGTCGAGATCGCGACGACGACCACCCGCTGGCCGTAGCGCAAACCCTCGGTCGTCACGGGTTCACCCGTGGTGTCGTCGAGGACGCAGATGAGGTCGGGCACCACACACACGACGTCGCCGTCGCGGGTGGCGAGGAGGTGTTCGTTCTGGAACCGCAGGGTCAGGGTGGCGCCGTGATACCCGCGGACCTCGGCGCTCCCGCGGGCGAAACCCCCCGTGGTGCGGCGCTCGACGTCACTCACCTTCCCGTGGAACAGGACGCGGAGGTTGCGGTAGATCGTCGTCGCGAGGAAGGTGCGCAACGCCTCGACGGGGTCGTCGTGGCGCTCGCGGGCCTCGCGGATCGTCCGACCGGCCCCGAGTGCGAGTGACAGTGTGCGCGGTACCGCGGTCCGTTTCACGTCCGCCCCCGACATCGGGTACTCGGCGATGAGCGCCGCCCCGCCGAACTGCACGGTGACCGCGCGGGACAGTCGTTCCATCCGGACGTCGTCGGCTCCCGTCTCGATGAGGACGGTCTCCTCCCGGTCGCTGGCGACGACCATGGGGGAACCGTGGACGCCGTACACGCTGAACGTCTCCATCTGCAGCTCCGGGAATGCCCGGCCCATCCCGTCGGCATCGACCACGGGCAGGCCGGTGCGGGCCGCGACGAGCAACGGCATCATCGAATTGATCCCACCGCACTCGATGGGCATCGTCGCGTCCGCCGTCCGGCCGAGGTGCGCCTCGAGTCGGCGCAGGGCGACGACGGGTTCACTGCCGCGGGGGATCTTCTCGACCATCACGGTGGGGGCACCCATCATGGCCGTGGGGATGACGAACGCGTCGTCGTCGAGTTCGTCCGGGTCGAGGATGGTGATCGGACCGTGTTCACGGATCGCCTGCTGCACCAGCAGTCTGCCGATGTAGGGATCCCCGCCACCGCCCGTGCCGAGCAGTGTCGCGCCGCGGGCGAGGTCGGGAAGATGGGATTCGTCGAGGAGCCAGCTCATACCCCCACCCCCTCGAACACCCGTACCGGTTCGACGTCGTAACCGAACACCCGAGGACCGGCCAAGGCCAGACCTGCGGGGCTGTGCCAGCGGGGGTCACAGGGTGAGGTGATGATCGTGACGCGGTGACCGTAGCGCAGCGTCTCCGTCGTGATGGCCTCACCCGTCGCGGTGTCGAGGGCGCAGATGAGGTCGGGCACGGTGGCCACCAGCACACCGTCGCGATCGGCGACGAGGTTCTCGTTTTGGAACTGCAGCACCATCGAGGAACCGGTGTCCGCACCCATTCCCTCGAGTCGGGCCTCACCGCGTGCGAAACCCTTCGTCGTCCGCCGCGCGACGTCGACGACCTTGCCCTGGAACAGGACACGACCGCCCAGGTGCTCCACGAGTGGTGTCACGGGGTCGTCGCTGCCGCGGGCCGCGGCCAGCGTGCGGCCCAGTGCGGCGGCGAGCGAGATCGTCCCCGGGACGAGGGACTGCTTGGCCTGCGCGCCGGACATGGCGTAGTTGCTGATCATCGCGGAGCACCCCATCTCGACCGTCGCCGTGCGGGCGAGGCGTTCGGCCCAGCCGTTGTCCATCGTCTCGAAGATTCCGGTGTTGCCCTTCTCGTCGACGATGGACATCGGGGTGGCGCGGATCCCGTACAGCGTCGGCAACATCATCTGCAGTTCGGGGAAGGCCCGGCCCATGCCGTCGGCGTCGACGAGGGGGAGACCGAGCTCAGCGGCCGCCACGAGTGGTATGAGGGAGTTCACCCCGCCGGCTTCGTCGCAGGCGATGTGCGTCACGCGCAACCCGAGGTGCCTGGTGAGGACCTCGACGGCCAGTCCGACCTGCTCGGTCGACGGCAGTTTTTCGACCATGACGGTCGGTGCGCCCATCATCGCCACGGGCAGGACGACGGCATCGTCGGGGAGTCCCGACAGCGGGGTGAGCTGCACCGAACCGTGCCGGCGCAGGGCGGCCCGGGCGAGCAGGGTCCCGATGTGCGGGTCACCGCCCCCGCCCGTGCCGAGAACGGCTGCGCCGCGGGCGATGTCGGCCAGGTCGTCGACGTCGATCCGGTCCAGGGCCGAGGATTCAGGCACCGACACCGGCCACCTCCTCGCGCGGCAGGCTGACGCTGCGTCCGCTCAGTTGCAGATCACCCACGGCCTTGACCCGGATGCGAGTGGCGCCGCCCGGCAGATACGGCAACGGGACCTCGTCGACCTCGAGCACCTCGACGGACCCCGGGAT
>JBPBQU010000096.1:0-3492 GCA_050955085.1 Janthinobacterium lividum
GACGACACCCACGGCCGTCACGGTGGCAGCAGTGCTGGCGCTCACGGTGGCGACACCGCGCTGCGGGTTCTGCGCCGCGCCTGCGAGGACGCGCGATCCGCGGCGGCCGTTCTCGTCCCGCTGCGTGGTGACGCGGCCGAGGACTACGCCGACGCGGTCAAAGAATTGCAGGGTCTGCTCACCGAGTACGCGGAAACCGTTGTGGCGCGGGCCCTTCTCGCCGACCTGGTCGAGGTGCTGGGGGCGGGGGCGTTCATCCTCGGCCGGATCCACGCGCTCGAGGAGGTCCGTTCGGCCGTCGCGTTCCACGATCTCGACGAGGCGTGGGCGCTCGCCAACCGCAAGAAACTGCGGCGCTGGATGAGGTGACCGGTGAAAAGTCCAGGAGCCGGCCGAACCGGGTCATAGGCTGGGTCAGGTGAGCGTGAACCCCGCCGTGGCCGTGCCCCTCACCGGTTCCCGGGTCGCGTTGGAACCCCTCAGCCGGGACCCGGTCCTCGGTCACGCCGCAGGCCTGCGGGCCGTGGTGGCGGAGGGGGAGCTGTACCGCACCTGGTACACCACCGTCCCCGCCCCGGAGCAGGTCGACGCCGAGATCTCCCGTCGGTTGTCGCTGCAGGACGACGGCATCATGGCGCCCTGGGTGGTGCGCCGCCTCGACACCGGTGCGGTCTGCGGGGCGACCACCTTCATGAACGTCCGACCGGCCGCGCGCAAGCTGGAGATCGGCTCGACGTTCTACGCCAGGAGCGCGCAGCGCACCGGGATCAACGCCGAGACGAAACTCCTGCTGCTCACCCGCGCCTTCGACGACCTCGACTGCATCGCCGTGGAGTTGCGCACCCACTGGCACAACGTGCAGTCCCGCGCCGCGATCGAACGGCTGGGCGCGAAACAGGACGGCGTGCTGCGCAACAACGACATCCTCCCCGACGGCAGTTACCGCGACACGGTCGTGTTCTCCATCATCGCCGGTGAGTGGCCGGCCGTCCGCTCCGGCCTGAGGTTCCGCCTCGAGCGGTGACCTCCGCGCGCGAAGTCAGGACACCATCGATGACACCGACGATGATGACGGTGACGACCACACGATGATCACGGGGGTGGGTGCGGTGGCTGAGGTGCCGGCGTTGGTGCTGCGGGGACTGACCAAACGGTTCGGCACGAAGGTCGCCGTCGCCGGTCTCGACCTCGACGTCCCGGCGGGTTCCTTCTACGGTGTCGTCGGGCCCAACGGTGCCGGCAAGACGACGACCCTGTCGATGGCCACGGGGTTGTTGCGCCCCGACGCCGGGCGGGCGTTCGTCCTCGGCCACGACCTGTGGGCCGACCCGATCGCCGGCAAGGCACGGCTCGGTGTGCTGCCCGACGGCGTCCGGCTCTTCGACCGGCTCTCCGGGTTCGAACTCGTCCGCTACGCCGGGTTGCTGCGCGCGATGCCGCGCGACGTCGTCGAGACCCGCTCGCGGGAACTCATCGACGCGCTCGGTCTCGCCGACGCCGGTTCCACCCTCGTCGTGGACTACTCCGCCGGCATGACGAAGAAGATCGCGCTGGCCTGTGCGCTCGTGCACGCACCGCGCCTTCTCGTCCTCGACGAACCGTTCGAGGCCGTCGACCCCGTCAGCGGTGCGACGATCCGTTCCATCCTCGCCACCTACGTCGCGGGGGGTGGCACCGTCGTGCTCTCAAGCCACGTCATGGACCTCGTCGAGCGGCTCTGCACCCACGTCGCGGTCATCTCCGCGGGCCAGGTGCTCGCCGACGGTGAGCTCGCCGCGGTGCGCGGAGCCGGAACCCTGGAAGAGCGTTTCGTGGACCTCGTCGGTGGCAGCCCCGACCTCTCCGCCAGCCTGGACTGGTTGCGGTGAGCGAACCCGCCCCGCCCAGCCGCGTCGGGATTCTGGTGCGTCTGAAGCTCACCCTGCTGCGCAACGGATTGCGGCGTAGTCCCTGGCAGGTCGTGGCCTTCGTCCTCGGCGCGCTGTGGGCGCTCTCGCTCGTCGTCTCGGTGGGTGGGGGGTTGGTGGCGCTGCGCTTCAGCGGTCTCGACCTCGCCGTTCCCGTCGTGGTGGGTGGGGGCAGCGTCGTCGTCCTCGGGTGGGCGTTCCTGCCACTCATCGCGTTCGGGGTCGACGAGACCCTCGACCCCTCGCGGTTCGCCACCTTCGCGCTCCCGCGCCGTGACATGGTCGTCGGGTTGCTGATCGCGGGTCTCATCGGGCTCCCGGGGATCTCGACCCTGCTGCTGGCGCTGGCCACGGTGGTGACGTTCTCCCGGTCGGTGCCCGCGACCCTGCTCGCGCTCCTGATGGCGCTCGTCGGGGTGCTCACGGCTGTCGCGGCCTCGCGCGCGACGACGACCGCGGCCTCCGCCCTGCTGCACGCACGGCGCAGTCGGGACGTGCTCGTGATCGTCGGTGGACTGCTGCTGGTGCTGTTCGGGCCGGGATTCAACCTCCTCCTCAACCGGGCCGGTGACCTCCAGAGCGCGGCCCGTTCGGTGGCTGCCGTTGCCGGCTGGACCCCGCCCGGATTCGCCTGGGCTGCCGCCGGTGATGCCGCGCGCGGCGCGTGGGGGAGTGCTGCGCTGCGCGCGGTCCTCGCCCTCGCCGTCCTGGTGGGTGTGCTCGCCTGCTGGGCGATGGCGCTGGGGAGGAACGGAACCGGCCCGGTGACGGGATCGAGCGGTTCCGGGCGGGTCGAGAGTCCGTCGTCGAAACGGTTCTTCGACCGGTTGCCCCCTTCCCCGACGACCGCCGTCGCCGCCCGGTGCCTGTCGTACTGGCGACGCGACCCGCGCTACCTCATCAGCGCGGTCTCTCTCGCCGTGATCCCGTTGCTACTCCTCGTGCTGCCGCTCTCACAGGGGCAGGGTCTGGGGCGTTGGCTGCTCGCCGCCGGTCCGCTGGCGGCCTTCGTCGCCGGGTGGTCACTGCACAACGACGTCGGTTACGACCACTCGGCGTTCGCGCTGCACGTGGTCACGGGGCTGCCCGGTCGCGCCGACCGGGCGGGTCGGGTGTTCGCCGCCCTCAGCTGGCAGCTCCCCGCGGTCCTCGTGCTGTGTGTCCTCGGCGCGCTCGCCCCGGGCCGCGCCGACCTGCTGCCCGCCGTGATCGGGGCGGCGCTCGCCCTGCTCGGCGCGGGGCTCGGAGTCTCCAGCGTGGCCAGCGCCCTGACGCCCTACCCCGCACCGGCCCCCGGGAGCAACCCGTTCCAGGCCCCGCGCGGGGCCTCGGCCGCGGCGATCGCCGCGCAGTTCGCGACCACGGGGATCACGACGGCGCTGGCTGTTCCCGCGCTGGTGCCCGCCGTCCTCGCGCTGGTCTGGACCGCCTGGTTCGGCTGGCTCGCCCTCGTCGTCGGTGTGGGCGCCGGAGCGCTCTGGTTGTGGTTGGGGGTGACGCGCGGCGGCGCCGTGCTCGACCGTCGGGCCCCCGAGGTGCTCGCCACCGTCAGCAGTTCGTGACCCTCCCGCGACGACCCCGCACC
>JBPBQU010000097.1:0-3458 GCA_050955085.1 Janthinobacterium lividum
CAGCGGCCTGACGCCGCTACGAGATTCGTAATGCAAGAGGTGTGACCTGATTCGAGGTCCTGCAGCGGGCTCTGATGGGTGCACCACGGCGCTTCGGTGTGGGGTGGGTGACCCACGCTCGCCGGAGGCTCGACGGCTGCGCCGGCCCGTGGTGATCGGCTCGTTCCTCACCGACCATCACGGCACGAGACCAGTGGGATCACGGCGAGGTCAGGTCCCTCAGTGGCGCCCGAAGAGGCGCGCCAGGAGACCCGCCCGAGGTATCGGAGCGGGGTCTGGAGCTGGCGCGGGCCCCTCGACGGGGACGGCCGGTAGGAGGGAGGGCTCCTGGGGGGCTCCCTCCCCCTCCGAGGGGAGGGGGAGGGGAGACTCCCACCCCTCCCTTCCTCGCTCCCGGTCGCGGAGGACGGCCAGCTCCGCACGCGCGCGCTGCAGCTCCTCCCGCTCGCCCTGGGCCTCAGCGCGGACCCGGTGAAGCTCGTCCTCTAGGTGCCTGGCCTGCGCTTCTGCCACACCACGGGCAACAGCTTCGGCCTTCTCCCGCTGGGCTGCTGCCTCGGCCCGGTCCTGCATCGCGACGAGGATGGGGACGAGGTCAGTGGAGGGAGGGGGAGGGGGAGGGCTCCCCGGCTTCCCTCCCTGGGCTCCCTGCCCGCCTCCCACACTCTGCAGAGCCTCAGCGGCCGCGGCGGTGCGCTCGTCACGCACCCGCAGGACGCTCACGGCAGACACGCGCAGCGGACCGGCCTCGACGACGTCCAGCCGGCCTTCTTCGGCGAGTTGGCGGACCCGCTTCGGGGACAGTCCTAGGACGCGGGCGGCCTCGGCGGCCGTGTACGCCTCACCTGGGGTGAGGGTCGTCACGACGCCTGGGCCTGGCCTTCGGCGTCCTCGCGCTCGGCAAGCTTCCGCGCGTCGTGAAGGAGGCGACCGACGGTGCCGGTCGAGCACTCCATCACATCCGCGATCTCGGCATAGGTGAGCCCTTGGGTGCGCAGGTCGACAGCGTGAGCTCGTCGCGCAGCAGCGCGGGCTCGGAACTCGTCGCGGGGCTCAGCGATCAGCCGGCGGATGGTCCGGTCGGACACGCCGAATCGCAGGGCCAGCTCCTTCGCGGTCTGAGTCCGACGCTCGGGGTTCTCAGCGCCCACCACGGGCCTCCTTCAGCACTTCGACCTTGTCGACCTTCGTCCGCCGGCGGGACTCTGCTGCTCGCGCCGCCTTCTGGGCGGGCGTGTTGGCACTCCCGCCCTTACGTCCGCGGCGGGTCTGAGACGCCCGGAACCGGTCGTCGCTGAAGTTCCGCCACACCCACCCGGCGACGGACTTCGCCAACTGCCCAGCCTCGCCCGCACCCAGAGGGACGGGGAACTCAGCGTTGAGGTTCAAGGCCTGGGCGTGCGTGACCTCTCGCCACTCCGTGATGTCGTCGTACCGGCGCCAGGCCGAGTAGGCCCAGGCCCGCAGCTCGTCGAACAGGTAGACGTTCCGGCCGACCCCGGAGCACTCCCGGGCCCGCCGCGGCAGGGTCGGCAGGCCACCGGGTAGGTGGTCGTCGAGGTGCTTGGCCAGCTCTGTGAGGTTGTACGGCTCGCCCCGCGCCCAGGTCGTGGCCCACGACGGGTGTGTGGGGTTCTTCGTCAGCAGACCGGTGTACCCGACGTCACCGCCCAGGGACCGCCGGCACCCGTCCTCGATCCGGGCCAGCAGCTGCATCGGTGCGAGGCGGGCGGCGTCCGTGCGGCACACCGGCGACTGCAGCACCCACCCGACGTGCCCGCGGCCGGAGGCCGGTGTCTCCGCCACCCACGACGGCTCCGGGTGCCTGAGCGGACGGCTCAGCGCGCGGAGAAGAGCGTCCGGGTGGTCGACGTCGACGACGACCATCCCCTGCAGCGCCCGGGGGGAGTGCTCGAGATACCGGCGGGTGAGGGCCTGGGCGCGACTCATGCGATGGACGCCGTGCCGCAGGTCGTCCGTGGCAAGGGGCCGGTGTGGGCGCCACTCCGCTGCCCATGCCGCCTCGCGGTCGCTCGCCTCAGCCGTCACACACGTCACCGTGGCAGGGTCGCTAGTCGTATTCGTTAAGGACACGCCGACGTGATCATCGGCTTTATTCGAATGGGACACCCGGAGCCGTGTCAGATAGTTCGGGTTTGCCCCTTCCAGCCCATCCTCAGATGGTCCCCTCCGGGTGGTGCTCCCAGCGACTACGAACCAAGCCACAGACAGGCGCCCCCAACGGACGCTGCGGCGGGGGCGCCCCCTGGCGTGCCCCTCACCCAGCCTTGCTGGAAGCCACTGAGACATCCGTTGAACAGCTGCGCGGTACCGCCTGGTGCTGAGGCGACTGCACGCTCATCGCGCCATGACCGCAACATCACGCGCAGCGCGGGATGACCGTGCCCTCCGCACACACGACGGGACGACCGTGCACGCGAGGGCCGTGTAGTACGGACGTCCGGTCCAAGGCGTTTCCCACCACGGAACGGGCCGCACTCTGGCCACGTCCAACACGAACATCGCGCGATGACGCGAGAGAGCGAGTTGGGGGTCGAGATGCGTCGTGGAGCGGGGCTGCAGCACGCGAGGTGGCTACTCACTGCCGCCGTCGTGGTGGTGGGGGCGCCGGGCTGCTCGGCGGCCACGGGCGGGGACCCCTGTCTGCCGCCGCCGTTGCAGCTGAGCGCCTCTACCGTGCGTGCCGGTGAGCAGGTCACCGTCTCCAGCGGTCCCCTCACCTGCGATGCGGACCACACGGGGGGATGGACGTACACGCTGTGGTTGAAGAGCGGTGGCGATCCGTCGGTGCAAGTGGGTGAAGTTCAGGTGCCCGTTGATGGCGCCTTCTCTTCCGCCCTCACCGTCCCGGTCTCCACTCCTGTCGGTGAGACGTCGCTGTACGTCGATGGCAGCTTGTACGACCAGCCGTGCAACGACGGGGAGAGCAGCTGCGCCGCTTACACGGCGTTGCTGACCATCGCCGCGTAGCTCTAGGTACGTGCGAGTCGCCTGGCCTGCGCAGGGAGTAGCGTCCGCGCGCACCGCGGGGATGTGCGGGTGATCGTCGCGCTCTACAACCATGCGCAAATCGGCATGACCGTGACGTTGGCCGCGTCCCTTCACCGGCCGCCCGCTCACCGCTGATTACCTTGCCTGGTCCAGGGGTGAGGTTCGTGCGCTGCGCGGTGGCCGGGTGGGTGCCCCGTGTCGGGTCCGGGCGGTGGGGTGGTGTGCTGGCCGGGTCGTCGCCGCGCTGCGCGCGTCGGACTTCCCGTCCTAGCCCGACCACCTCCACCGACCCGCGCTTCACTTACTCTTAGACCAAGACCGAGGTATGCTTACCGCTATCGGTCGCTGCGCGACCTCAGCGGCAGGCCCCTCGCCACCCGGCCTGCACGTCCTCGCTCCGCTCGTCCGCTGTGGCCGGTGGGGTGCTCGCTTCGCTCGCCGGGGGG
>JBPBQU010000098.1:0-3443 GCA_050955085.1 Janthinobacterium lividum
AACTCCGGTGTCATCAACCCCCAGTCAGTGCTCCGTCTCGTAGGCCGCGATGAGTTCCGGTCGTAGGTGCCCACGCTCTCCGACCTCCCAACCGTTCGCCCGCCCCCAGGCCCGCACCTCCTCGGGTGAAACCGTCAACGTGTGCGCACCGCCTCGCGGGACGACCCCCGTGGACAACCCGGGTGCAATGGGCTCCACCGAGGGCACCACATCCGCGACAACCGCGATGTGCGGTTCAGTTTCGATCGTCACCTCGTGCGGTTCGATCCCCCGTTCCGCGAGCGCCGTCCACAGTGTTTCCAGAGCCCGGTCGGGGTTCCAGTTGAATTCGCTGTCCCGTACCCGCCAGAACCGCCAGCCGGCCCGCTTGAGTTCCTGCTCGCGGTACACGTCGTTCGCGACCTGCTCAACACTGGTGTGCCAGGCGTCACCGTCACATTCGACCGCCAACCGCCCCTTGGCTCCCGTGACGACGAGGTCGATGCGGCGGCCGTTCACCTCCCACTGCGGTGTCACCTGATACCCACGCTCGCGCAGGACGAGGTAGACGCGCTGCTCGAAGAGTGAATCGAACGCGGGGTGTCGCTCGTTGGCGGTGACATTACCGAGGTCGTCGGTGGATCGGAGCGCGGGCGGGTCGCTGAGGTGGGCCAGCAGGAGGCGACGCAGGTCCTTGGGCGAGAGGTCGTCGAGCGTCACCGAGTGGAACAACCACATCTGATCCTGGGCGCGGCTCGCGGCGACGTTGTAGCGGCGGCGCTGTTCCGGAAGGGTCTGCGCGGTATTCTTTCGGTTCGCTCCGACGACGAGGCTCAGCATGATGACGTGGCGCTCGTCGCCCTGGAATTCCGGTGGTGTCCCCACCCGAAGGCGCCGTTGCGCGTAGACGTCGGGGGCGATGCGGCTGCGGAGTTCCCGTTCGATGACGTCCACCTGCGCCTGCCCCTGCAGGACGACGACCCCGAACGTCTTCCCGTCGTAGCGTGGGTCCGCGATGCAGTCGCCGACCTGCTGGGCGATCGCTGCGGCCTCCCGCAGATTGACGAGTTTCGCGTTCTCCCCCTCGCTGGGGGCCCCCTGCACGTAGCGGACCTTGAGCGGGGCCAAGCGGTCGCTGCCGAACTGACGTAGTGGCACGAGCGGGGCGTCGGCGTAGAACTCCCGCGACGACCAGTCGATGATCTCCGGCATGCAGCGGAAGTGTTCGCGCAACCGCACGACCGAACCGAAACGGGCCGCGAGCAGGCTGAACAGGCTGTCCTTGGGCGTCATCGACACTCGCAGGTAGTTCGGCAGTGCGGACAGGTAGCTGTCCAGTTTGTCGAAGATCGGCTGCAGCGCACCCATCGCGACCTGGGACGGCGCGCATTGCCGGTCGTCACCGACGACGATGACCCGTGGCGCCAACCACAGCAGGTACAACGTCTCGATGCTGGCTTGGCTGGCTTCGTCGATGATGACGACGTCGTAGGAGTTCTTGTCCGGCGGAACCGTTTCTAGCACGTCGGCCAACGGCATGATCCACGCGGGTACGGCGCCGCGCGCCTCGGCCATCGCTTCCTTCGCGGCGGCCGAGAACCGGTGGGCGAACTGTCCGGTGCCCGCCCCCCGTGATTGCGTCGCGCTCTGGTAGGCGCGCAACGCTTGGGACTGGTGGGCTGTCATGCGGGTGAGCGTTGCGTCCCAGGCCTTCTCCGCCGCCAGTTCGCCCGTCAGGGAACCGATGGCGGTCGTGACCTCCGCGAGCTGGCGGTCCAGGTCCGCTTCCCGACCGGGCCGGCGCTGGTCCTCGAAGAACGTGAGGGCCTTGCCCCAGGCCCACGCTCCCTCGAGGTCGCCGAGGCGTGAAGCCCATTCCTCGTCCGAAGCGGTGGCGTCGATGAACGCCAGCAAACCCGGGTGGCTCACCCGCACGGCCTGCGCCAGCGCGTCCGCCCGACGTTGGCTCTCGGCGTCCACCCCGGCCACGGCCAGGGCAGCGTGCGCCTGAGCGTACCCGGTGACATCGCGCAGCGCGAGAGTCCGCACGAGCTCAGCACACTCGGGTGCAGCCCGATCGACAGCGACCAGCTCACGTACCCCCGCCAGCGCCTCCTCCACGGCCCGTTGCGCATCCGCGGCCTCGATCCGGGCGGCGACACCGGGCAGGGCTTCGGAGAACGCCGTCCACTCCACCCGCGATTCGAGAGCCAGCGTGACGCCGGCCTCGCTCAGCAGACCCCGCACGCCAGCCATGGCCGCCAGCGCCTGCGCGACCCGGGACAACGCCAGGTGCGCGTCGACCAGCTCGGAGAGGGTGAACCGGACGGAAGCCCCCGTCCCGACGACGTGGCCGACGTCGGCCCACCGGCCGATGAGTGCGTCGGCGTCGACGTCGACGGTCAGGCGGGTCAGGACGACGTCGAGTTGTTCCAGCGTGCTGGGGGTGACGTCGTTGACGGTCGCGGCAAGCAGGCGTTCGGCCTGTTTCTCCACCGACGAACGGAACAACCCCTTCTGACGGATCTTGCCGCCGCCTTCGGCGTGGGCCCGTAGTGCACGCCCAGCCGTCAGTTGGCCCGACCTGCTTTCCGGTCCGGAGGCGTCGAACTCCGGCAGGGTGACCTGCTGCAGCGCGAGCGCGTCCAGGGATTCGTTCAACTCCACCGCGCGGACGGACACCTGCCGCAGCCCCTGCCACAACGAGCTGTTGCGCCCGCGCAGCGAATCGTCGACACAACGACGCTGCCAGTCCTCACCGTGGGCGAGACCGGCCAATGTGATGCGCACAACCTCGTTCCGGTCGTTGAGCTGGGCCAGGACGTCACGGTCCACGGGTTCCATGGCCTGCACGAGGTCCGACGCGGCGGCACCTGCCACTGCAGAACTCGCCTGTTCGACCGTCACCAATCGGGCGACGTCCTCCGGACGCGGGACGTGTGTGATCGCGGGAATCACCTGCGCGGTCCGTGCCCGACGTTCGGGGGTAGCGAGTGCCGTCAACCGCACCAGTTCCGCCACCGCCGAGGCGTCGATCGGCAAACTCCGGGGGCAACCCTCGGGCAGCGGCGTCGGCATCCAATCGTGGCGGTCGGCACGTTCACGCAGGCGACCCGCAATGGTTGCAAGAGTTCCGCTGTAACCCGGTGCCACGTTCTCCTCGGGATGAACGAACGTCTCCGCCTCCCGCAGCGCACGGACGTCTTCCATGAGTTGCACCTGCTGCGACTGGGCCGCGAAACGGCCCCGTGAGATTCGTGCGATCCGTTCCGCGTACCGGGTCGCGTCGTACTGCCCGTGCCGGTCGACCAGCGCGTTGACGCTGCGGGACAGTTCCGCGGAACCGCCGCGGCCCTGATCGGTCATCGAGACGCACAGTTCCCGAACCTGTGCCGGGATCTTCTCCCGCAGTACACTGAGCGCCTGGGCCTTCTGGCTCGTCACGAGGACCCGCTGACCCTCGG
>JBPBQU010000099.1:0-3436 GCA_050955085.1 Janthinobacterium lividum
TGCGGCTGCGGAGGCCGGTTCGCCAGCAGGCCCACCCCGAACCGGAAGGTGTCCCTACCGGCCGCGTAAGCATCCCCGGGAGCCCGTCGGACGAGGGCCGCCACGGCCGCGCGCCCCCTGACCACCGTCGCCGCCAGCTGCACCGCCCGCCAGGCCGTGCGGACCGCAGCCCGCTGCGACGGCGTGTTCTCGGGGGAGGTCCATGCCTTGTGGCGTACGAGGTCCAGTTGATACGTCGTCCGCCCGGGATCACCGGCGGTCAAACTGCTGGCGTGGCGGCGATACCAGGCGACGTTGCGGTCGAGGAAGACCAGGGGCCCTTGCCGGCACAGTCGCAGGAAGAGATCCCAGTCCTCCCCGATGGTCAGCGCGGTGTCGAACCCCCCGACCGCCCGGACCGCGTCCCCGCGCAGCAGCGCCACCGCCGGGGGGAAGATGCGCCCCGCGACCGCCAGGGACTCGAACGTCGTGTCGGCACCGGCAGGCAGGACGCCGAGCCGCCCGCGGTGGACGATCAGTCGTTGGCGCATCTTCTCGGCGTGCAGGCCCGGCTCGATCGGCGTGGAGCGTTCGTCGACGAGGTCGGCGGTCGCGCTCACCCCCACCGCGTCCGGGCGGGCGTCGAGAGCGGCGCGCAGTGCGTGGAGCGCGTCGTCGAACCAGAGGTCGTCGCTGTCGAGGAAGATGATGAAGCCGCAGTCCGGGGGGAGGGCGGCGATGCCGGTGTTGCGGGCGGCGGACACCCCGGCCTGGGCCTGACGGACCACGCTGAAACGGGTGTCGGCCTGCGCCATCCGCTCGGCGACGGCCGCCGTGTCGTCGCCCGAACCGTCGTCCACGACCACGCAGACGAGGGGGTGCGCCTGCGCCGCGACGCTGCGCAGCGTCTCCGCCAGCCACCGACCTGCCTCGTGAGCCGCGATCACGACACCGATGAGCCCGGTCGTCGGTGCGTCGCCCGATGCGGGTGCGGGTGCGGGTGCCGGTGCTGGCGCCGGTGCACTGGGTCGCAACGCCGAACCGGTCGTCTCATCCGTCATGGGGGGCCTCCTGGGAACGTCGCGTCCGCCCGCTCTGGGCTCACTCGGGGCTCTTCGCCGCACCGTCCGACAGTGCGGGCCATGATCCGATCGGCGGAGTGCGGTTACCCAATGCGGCTAGACGGTACCGTGCGTGTGCACTCATCGGGGACGGCGCCTCGGTGCCGTTCCCTGCTCCAGGCGAGGCCGTTCGCGGGCTGCCGCTGGTGAGCGACGAGGAAGAGTTCCCGGGCAGCCGCCCGGGACCAGCCCGTTCGAGGAGGCCACAGCGTGGGACGCGAAGAGTCGTCCGCGACGGAGAGAGCCGTCGACGACCCGGTGGTCGTCGAAGCCGGCGGCGTGGCCCCGGGGCCCCCCGAGGACGTCGCCGCGCCGGGGTCGATGAAGTCGAGCGTCGTCAGCAGTGCGACGTGGTCCGCGGTCGGGCGGATGGGAACCCAGGCCCTGCAGTTCCTGGTCGGCCTGGGCCTGGCCCGGTTGCTCGTGCCCGCCGACTTCGGCCTGCTGGCCAGCGTCTACGTGGTGACCGGGTTCACCGTCCTGATCTTCGACATGGGCCTGAGTGCGGCGTTGATCCATCAACGTGAGGTGCGCCAACGCGACCTCGACACCGCCTTCTGGCTCAACGCCATCGGTGGCGTCGTCTTCCTGGGTCTGCTCGCAGCCCTGGGGCCGCTGGTCGCGAACTTCTACGGCGACGACCGGCTCACCTACATCACCCCGCTCGCGGGGCTCAGCTTCGCGTTCGCCCTCGGGGTCTCCCACAGCGCCCAGTTGCAGCGGGCGATGAAGTTCCGGCAGTTGGCGATCATCGAGGTGAGCGTCGGGTTCCTCGGCAACGCCACCACCCTGATCGCTGCGGCCGCCGGTCTGGGGCCGCTCGCGCTGGTCACCGGCCCCGCCCTGCAGTCGATCGCCTTGACGGTCCTGCTGTGGATCGTGGTGCCGTGGCGGCCGCGCGGCTTCATCGACCGCGAGTCGATGGCCCGGTTGTGGCGCTTCTCCGGGGGGATGTTGGGCTTCAGCATCGCGAACTTCGCCGGCCGTAATTCCGACAACCTGCTCATCGGCCGGTTCCTCGGCGCGTCACCCCTGGGTTTCTACAACCGGGCCTACACCCTCATGTTGTTGCCGCTGCAGCAGACCAGTCAGGTCGTGGGACGGGTCATGTTCCCCGCGTTGGCCAGCATGGGCGACGACCGGGTGCGGTTGGCGCGGGCGTATCGGCGCACCATCGCGGTCATGACCGCGGTGACCATGCCGGTGCTCGTCGGGATGGCGGTGGTGGCCGACGGCCTGGTCCCGCTGCTGTGGGGTCACCAGTGGCTGGACACCATCCCCCTGCTGCAGGTCCTGTGCCTGGCGGGTCTCCCGCAATGTCTCAGCAGTAGTGAGGGCTGGCTCTACCAGTCCCAGGGACGCACGTCGCTGATGTTCAAGATGGGCCTGTTGAGCACGGTGATCGGGGTGGCCGGGATCGTGGTGGGGTTGCACTGGGGCGCGTTCGGGGTGGCCTGCGGGGTCTTCGTGACGGCGTGGGGTTATCAGCCGTTCGCGCTTCGGATGGCTTGCGGCACCATCGGTCTGAAGGGGTCGCGGGTCATCCTCGACATCCTCCCCACGGTGAGCATCGCGCTCGGCATGGGGGCGGTGGTCTGGATCACGCCACTCGTGCTGCACGCCTCCCGCGAGAGTGTCTGGGTGCTGATCGTGCAGGTCCTCGTGGGGAGCGCCGTCTACGTCACGGCGTTGCGCCTGTTCCGGCGGCGATTGCTGCAGGACCTCGTCTCGATGGTGCCGGCCAAACTCTCCCCCAAGCGGCTCCTGCGACGCGGTGCCCGGTCCGCGTGAGGCAGCATCGGGGCCGTGAGCGACGCCGAATCCCTACCCGTCCAGGACCTGCCGAGTGCGGGGGAGGGTGAGCGCCAGGGTGTCCTGGTGCTCGCGGCCACTCCGATCGGCAACATGGGTGACGCCTCCGCTCGGTTGATCGAGATCCTCGGCACCGCCGACGTGGTGGCCGCCGAGGACACCCGCCGCCTGTTGCGGTTGTGCGACTCCCTCGGTGTCACCCGGCGAGGGCGGGTGGTGAGCTGCCACGAGCACAACGAGGAACGGCGCGCGACGGAGCTCTCGCGACAGATCGCCGACGGGGCGACGGTGGTGCTCGTCACCGACGCCGGCATGCCGTCGGTGTCGGACCCCGGGTACCGGCTGGTGCGCACCTGTGTGGATTCCGGGCAGCGGGTGACCGTCGTCCCCGGACCCTCCGCCGTCCTCAGCGCACTCGCGGTCTCGGGTCTGGCGAGTGACCGGTTCAGCTTCGAGGGGTTCCCGCCCCGCAAACCGGGAGAGCTGCGACGCGCGCTCGCCGACCTGGCCGCCGAGCCCCGGAC
>JBPBQU010000100.1:0-3432 GCA_050955085.1 Janthinobacterium lividum
CCGCCGGCCCCGACACGGGTGCGGTACCCGAGGAGGCGGACGACCCGCGGTTCGAGGCCGTCGTCGACGCGATCCTGGCCCGTAACCCCGAGCACCGGATCCACCCGAGCCTCGAGCGGGTGCGCGAGGCCTGTCGGTTGCTGGGGGACCCCCAGTTGTCCTATCGCGTGATCCATCTCGCGGGCACGAACGGGAAGACGTCCACCTCCAGGATGGTGGAACGCCTCGTCCGCGAGCACGACCTGCGCACCGGCCTGTTCACCAGCCCGCACCTGTCCGACATCACCGAGCGCATCGCGATCGACGGTGAACCCGTCTCCCATGCCGCGTTCGTGCGGGCCTTCGACGACGTCGAACCCGTCGTCACCATCCTCGACGAGCGGGCGCTCGAGGCGGGCGACCCGCGGTTGAGTTTCTTCGAGGTGCTCACCCTCATGGCGTTCGCGGCGTTCGCCGACGCACCCGTCGACGTCGCGGTGATCGAGACCGGGATGGGCGGCACCTGGGACACGACGAACGTCGTGCAGCCCGACGTCGCCGTGCTCACGCCCGTCTCGATGGACCACGAGACGTGGCTCGGCTCGACGCTGGAGGAGATCGCGGGCCAGAAGGCCGGGATCATCAAGCACGGTTCCACGGTCGTCCTCGGCAGACAGGAGGAGGAGGCCACGGCTGTCCTGATGGCGAAGGTGGCCGCGGAACGCGTCACCGTCATCCGCGACGGCTTCGACTTCGGGGTCGAGGAGCGTTCACTGGCCGTGGGGGGGCAGCTGGTGTCGCTGCGCACCCGCGGTGGGACCTACACCGACATCCTGCTCCCGCTGCACGGCGCCCACCAGGCCGAGAACGCCGCGGCCGCCCTCAGTGCCGCCGAGGCGCTCATCGCGCTACCGGGCGACACCCTGGTCCCGGGCCTGGTGGAGGCGGCGTTCGCGGACGTGACGTCGCCGGGCCGTCTCGAACTGCTGCGGACCTCTCCCACGATCCTCGTCGACTCCGCGCACAATCCCGCCGGCGCCCAGGCGTTGGCCGCGGCGATCGCGGAGGCGTTCACGCTGAGTCGTCTCGTCGGGGTGATCGCCGTCGCGGGGGACAAGGACGTCGACGGGGTGCTCGCCGCCCTCGAACCCGTGCTCGCCGATGTCGTGGTGACGCGATCGTCCTCACCGCGCTCACTCGAGGTCACGGAGCTCGCCGAGATCGCGGAGGAGGTCTTCGGAGAGGACCGCGTCCACATCGCCGAGCGTCTCGACGAGGCGATCACGATGGCGGTCGACCTCGCGGAGTCCGAGGCGGGTGGCGGTGGGGGCGGGCTCGGCGGTTCCGGTGCCGGGGTGCTGGTGGCCGGTTCGGTGGTGCTCGCCGGTGATGCACGTACGCTGCTGACGAGAACAGGTAGGAGAGGACGGTCGTGAGGAACCCCAAGCGGATGATGGCCGCGTCGACGCTGATCAGCGAGGCGTTGCTCGTGTTCTTCGCGACCCTGACCGCCCTCGCCCTCGACCGTGAGCGGCAGACCACCTACCTCGTGGCGGGAGGCATCGTCTTCCTGCTGTGCGTGCTGTGCGCAGGGATGCTGCGCCGTCGCTCCGGTTACGTCGTCGGATGGGTGCTGCAGCTCGTGATCATCGCCAGCGGTTTCGTCGTCCCGATGATGTTCGGGATCGGCGTGGTCTTCGCGATCATCTGGTTCTTCGCGTTGCGCATCGGCAGCCGGATCGAGGGGGAACAGGCCGAGGTCGCCCGCCGGATGGCCGACACGTCGTCCTGAGCGACGCTGCGGCAACGCGAGGTTCACCGCTGCCGGCGCCGGTGAGGGGACGGGTGCCATCGCAGCTCCCCGGATCACCCCGGGTGGCGCCCGGAAGAGGGTCAGGCGTCCTCACCCCGCGCGGTGGCCAGGTCGTGAGCGGCGATGTCGACGTTCTCCTCGGCACGGCGCGCCGCGTCCATCAACCCCGCGAGCGCGGCCCCGTCGGGCATCCGAGCCGAGCGACCGCCGTAGGCCTTCCCCAACGATCTGGCCTCGGCGGCGAGGTCGGCGAGCACGTCGGCTGCTTCGTCACGGGCCGCCCGCAGCGCCTGCTCCTGGGCGGTGGTGTCCTCACGGTCGCTGCGCAGCGCCACGGTTCCCCCTGTCGACTCGATGGTTCGTCGTGCTGGTTCGTCTCGATGCTGGGGGACATGCTGCCAGCCGTGTCCGACGTGGACGTCAGCCGCGCAGCGAGGCGAACGCGATGACGTTGTCCTCGTAGTGACCCGTGGCGTGGTCGAACTCGCCACCGCAGGTGATGAGGCGCAGGACGGGACCGGGTCGGGGTCCGTAGACGGCCGTGGTGGGGAACTCGTCCTTACCCACCTGCTGCACGTCGTCCACGACGAACACGGCGGTGCTGGCGTCGGCGCGGGTGATGTCCACCTCGTCACCGGGCCGCAGTTCGCGCAACCGGTAGAACACCGCCGGACCGGTCGTGGAGTCGACGTGCCCGGCGATGACGGCGGGACCCCTCGCCCCCGGTGCCGGCCCCGAGGCCAGCCAACCGGCCCGGTCGAACTCCCCGCGCCCCGGAACCTCCAGCGACCCGTCGGCCGCGATCCCGAGCCGGACGAGTGGGGTGTCGACCCCGATACGGGGTACCGCCACCGACACCGGGTCCGCCACCGTGCCCGGGGTCGTGCTGGTCGGGGTCGTGCTGACCGGGGTCGTGGGGGTCGGGGTGGTTTCAGGAGTGAGCGCACTGGTGGTCGGCAACGGGACGGTGACGGGTGTCGAGGGGCGAGGCGGGTCCGGGGATTCACCGCCGCCCAACGCCAGCGCGACCCCTCCGCCGAGCACACCGGCGAGGACGAAACCCGCGACGACGGCGGCGCTGCGATGTGTCCAGGGGCGAGGAACCCGGCGCGGGCGCACCCGCCGTTCCGTCAACCGGTCGCGCAACCCCCAACCGGTCACCCGCATCAGCGCCTCGGCGACGATGGCCGAGGACATCTTCGAGCGGCCCGCGACGCGTTCGGTGAAGGTGATCGGCACCTCCCGCAGTCGGTATCCGGCGCGGGTGGCCTGGTACGTGGTCTCGACCTGGAAGCAGTACCCGTTGGACGTCAGGTCGCTCACCCCGATGCCTTCGAGCAGTTCGCGGCGAAACGCCCGGAACCCCGCGGTGGCATCGCGCACGGGGAGCCCGAGGACGGTGGAGACGTAGGCGTTGCCGCTGCGTGAGATCAGTTGCCGATACCACGGCCAGTTCGCGGTCGCACCGCCCGCGACGTAGCGCGAACCGATGACGAGGTCGGCATCGCCGAGGGCATCGAGGAGTGCGGGCAGGCGGTCCGCGGGGTGCGACAGGTCGGCGTCCATCTCGACGAACACCTCGTACCCGCGCTCCAGGCCCCAGTCGAAACCGGCTCGGTACGCCGCACCCAATCCGTCTT
>JBPBQU010000101.1:0-3420 GCA_050955085.1 Janthinobacterium lividum
CGCTTTCGGTGCGGGGTGGTTGATCTCGTCGTTGTTGCCGGCGTCGGCGAAGGAGGCTGCGGCGGTGGGGTCGTTGGCGCAGAAGGTGCAGGAGCAGGGACAGCCGTTGATCGCGCAGGCGAAGTCGGTTGCGTCGGATATCGGTGGGTCGTTGGGTGAGCATGCGAAGGATGCGGCTGCGTCGGTGAAGGCGTCGGCTCAGGACGCGGCGGGGTCGGTGCAGGAGGACGCGCGGGGTGCGGCGGGTGCGGTGCAGGATCAGGGTGCTGGTGCGGCGCGCACCGTGAAGGACTCCGCAACGAAGTAGCTCGTCTCCAGGCCGCCCAGGTCCACCGGGCGGTCTGGACGAGAAGGCCCGGGGGTCCGCCGGTACCGTTTGGTACCCGGCGGACCCCCCTCCGACGTGATAGGGAGAACAGCATGAGCGAGGACGCCGGAAGCACGAACGCACTCGAGACCACCTCGACGTCGTCGGAGGATCTCGAGGATGGTTACGCCCCCGACGAGTCGCTGCCCGATCTGGTGGACGACCTCGAGGCGAGGGTCCTGCACCAGGAGGAGAACCCGCTGCTCGACGTCGATCAGGACGCCGATGCGAAGGCGGTTCAGCAGGACACCGAGCACTCCGAGGACGACGTCCAACCACCCGCCTGATGTAGTGATGCGCACCACAGAGCAGAGTGGACCCGCACACAAGCCGATCACCTGGAGGATCCCCGCATGAGCACCGACACCGGTTCGCCCTCTCACCCCTCGCCGCGCGATCCCTCGCTGGCGCCCCCGGTCGCCGAGCAGGCCGGCTGGAGCGAGCTGGACGTGCGTGCGGTCGACACCGTGCGGTTGCTCGCCGCGGACGCCGTGCAGAAGGTCGGCAACGGCCACCCGGGCACCGCGATGAGCCTGGCGCCGTTGGCGTACCTCCTCTTCCAGAACGTGATGCGCCACGACCCGGCCGACGATCAGTGGCTGGGACGTGACCGGTTCGTCCTGTCCTGCGGTCACTCCAGTCTCACCCTCTACATTCAGCTCTACCTCGCCGGGTACGGGCTGGAGCTGGACGACCTCAAGGCCCTGCGTACCTGGGATTCGGCGACCCCTGGCCACCCGGAGTACCGCCACACGCGCGGGGTGGAGATCACCACCGGCCCGCTGGGGCAGGGTCTGGCCAGCGCCGTGGGTATGGCGATGGCGGCGCGCCGCGAACGCGGCCTGCTCGATCCCGACAGCGCCGTCGGGGAGAGCCCCTTCGACCATCACGTGTACGTCATCGCCTCCGACGGTGACCTGATGGAGGGTGTCACCGCCGAGGCCAGTTCGTTGGCGGGTCACCAGGAGCTCGGCAACCTGGTCGTCTTCTACGACCAGAACCACATCTCCATCGAGGACGACACCGACGTCTCGTTCAGTGAGGACGTCGCAGGCCGTTACCAGGCCTACGGATGGCATGTGCAGACCGTGGACTGGACCGTCACCGGTGCCTACGTCGAGGACATCGACGCACTATTGAGCGCCGTGGAGTCCGCGAAGGCCGAGACCGGCAAGCCGTCGATCATCGTCCTGCGCACCATCATCGGTTTCCCCGCCCCGACCAAGCAGAACACCGGCAAAGCGCATGGTTCCGCCCTCGGTACAGAGGAGATCGCGGCGACGAAGGAACTGCTGGGGTTCGACCCCGAGCAGACGTTCATCGTCGAGGACGACGTCCTCGCCCACGTGCGTGCGGTGCGCGAGCGGGGCAGTGCAGCCCGGGCCGAGTGGGAACCTGGCTTCGCACAGTGGCGGGCGGCGGCGCCGGAGAGAGCGGCTCTGCTGGACCGGTTGCAGGCCCAGGAGCTCCCGGCGGGTTGGACCGACGCCCTGCCCACCTGGGAAGCGGACGCGAAGGGCACCTCGACCCGCAAGGCCTCCGGAGCCGTGCTGGCAGCGTTGGCGCCGGTCCTTCCCGAGTTGTGGGGTGGGTCGGCGGACCTCGCCGAGAGCAACAACACCACCATGCCCGGTGAACCGTCCTTCCTGCCGTCCTCGCGTCAGACCAAGGACTGGCAGGGCGGCCCGTACGGGCGGACCCTGCACTTCGGGATCCGCGAGCACGCCATGGGTTCCATCCTCAACGGCATCGCCTTGCAGAGCCTGACCCGTCCCTACGGCGGGACCTTCCTGGTCTTCAGCGACTACATGCGCCCCGCGGTGCGGCTCGCGGCCCTCATGCAGCTCCCGGCGACGTTCGTCTGGACCCACGACTCCATCGGGCTCGGCGAGGACGGTCCGACCCACCAACCGGTCGAGCATCTCGCTGCCCTGCGGGCGATCCCCGGTCTCGACGTGGTCCGGCCCGCCGACGCCAACGAGACGGCCGTGTGCTGGCGCACGATCCTGGAACACAAGGACCGCCCCGCCGGCCTCGTCCTGACGCGTCAGGACCTGCCGGTGGTCGACCGCGGGAACGGTTTCGCGGCCGCGGACGGTGCCGCCCGAGGCGGTTACGTGCTGGTCGAACCCGACCGCCCCGTCGGCGTCATCCTCATCGCCACCGGATCCGAGGTGCCCATCGCGGTCGCGGCGGCGGAACTGCTCGCGGCCGACGACATCGCGGCCCGGGTGGTGTCGATGCCGTGCCGGGAGTGGTTCGCGGCCCAGCCCCTCGACTACCAGGATGAGGTCCTGCCCCCGCTCGTGCGTTCCAGGGTCAGTGTGGAGGCGGCGATCGGCCAGGGCTGGCGCGACGTCGTCGGGGACGCGGGTCGCATCGTCAGCCTCGAGCACTTCGGTGCGTCCGCTGACTACCAGCGCCTCTACCGCGAGTTCGGGATCACTCCGGAAGCCGTCGCCGAGGCGGCCAAGGACAGCATCCGTGACTCCGGTGGGGTGCCGCGCCCCGGAGGAGTCCAGCAGACCAGCGCGCCGACCACCGGGGGCACCGGCGACGCACCGGCGTAGTCAGAGCTTGACGCGCGGCCGGTGGCGGGCATGGTCCGCCACCGGCCGCGCTGCGTTCAGGGATTCGTCGTGGCGTGGCGTGGCGTGGCGTGGCGTGGCGACCGGTGGCTGGTCGGCGCGCGGAAAGGCGGTGCCGCCGCCACCATGAGGGGGTGTGCACCACCACCCCGTCGTCCCGGTTGACGCTCCCCGCCGAGCTGGCCTCCGGGCGGTTGGCGCGGCGCTTCATCGACGAGCACTGGTGCGCGAGCCACGACAGCGCCAAACAGGACCATGTCCTCGTCCTGATCACCGAACTCGTGTCCAACGCGGTGCGTTACGGTGGTCCGCCCATCACGATGAGCATCGATTGCGTGGGTGCCAGGGGGGTCAAGCTCTCCGTCAGCGACGGGAGCGAGAAACTGCCCACCTCGCGTGACGTCGCGCCGAATGCTGACGGTGGCCGAGGCGTTCAGTTGGTCGATCTCCTCAGCAGCGAATGGG
>JBPBQU010000102.1:0-3417 GCA_050955085.1 Janthinobacterium lividum
GATGCGTACGAGCACCTCCCCGGGACCGGGGCTGGGCCGGTCCACCTCGAGAACCTCGATGCGTCCTTCTCCGCGGTATTGGGCTGCTCTCATCGACGTCCTCCGGGTGTTGTTCTCGCACTGTTCTCCAGGACCGTCCGCACCGTCTCGGCATCGGTGATGAGGACGTCGAGGAACCCGCCCCGTAGCGCGGCTTCGATGATCTTGACCTTCGAGGGTCCGTAGGCCACGACGACCACCGCCGGAATCCCCCTCAGCGACGCCTCGTCCAGCGTGACCATGCGGTCGCCGAGGTCGGAGGCGGTCACGTCGCCGCGAGAGTCGAGCATGTGGCCGGCCA
Source organism: Janthinobacterium lividum (assembly GCA_050955085.1). Classification (GTDB taxonomy): domain Bacteria; phylum Actinomycetota; class Actinomycetes; order Actinomycetales; family Kineococcaceae; genus Kineococcus. The sequence continues at coordinate 341 of JBPBQU010000102.1, forward strand.
CGTCACCGACGATGCCCAGTGCAGCGCATTGCGCCAATTCGTGCGGTTCGACGTAACCGGCGCGCACCAGCGAGGACGATCCGGGTTCCATGCTGCCCAACCCGATGAGCGCCATGTCGGCGGCCGCGGCGTCCTGCAGCACCTGGGCGATCGGTGGTTGCCGCACCAGCGCGCGGGCCAGTTCGGCGCTGTCGACGACCAGCGGTGCGTTCAGCGTGCGGTGCTGCCCGCCCAAGCGGGAGGCGAAGGTCCGCGCGACACCCGGGCCGTCGATCTCCGGTCGAGCCGTGCCGGAGGCGCCGATCATCTGCACCACGCGCGCCTCCCGGGACGGGTCGTGCGGGAGCGCGGCCGCAACCGCCGCGACGGTTTCCCCCCAGGAGATGGCCAACGTGCCCTTCGCCGGGAAACACTGGTGCACGTGGTGCGCAGCCAGGGCCCCGATCCGCTCAACCGTGGGAGTGATCACTGCGGCAGCCGCATCCGCCAGGACGACGGCTTCCGTGAGGGGGAAGGCCGCGGTGAGCCGCTCCTCCAGGTCCGCCGCCCGGGGCATGGGCCGATCCACCCTGATGTGCACGACGCCGCTCTGGCGGGCCTCGGTGATCAAACGCGAGACCGAGGAACGGGACAACCCCACCGACGCGGCGATGGCGTTCTGGTCCAGGCCCTCCAGGTAGTACATGGAGGCGACGGAGGCGAGCAGCTCACGCCGGGCGAGGTCGTCCTCGCGCGCAGCCATCAATCCCTCGCCGCCAAAGCCGACGCCCGGTGCAGCAGCGGCTTCATCGCCGCGTAGGCCTCCTGGTACAGATCGACCCAGGGGCGGTACGCCGCCGTCATCTCGGGTCTTGGTTCGACGACACCTCCCGGGTGGACCATGGCCGCCACGGCGTCGACGGTCGAGGCGTACAGCCCCGCCCCCGTCGCGGCGAGTACCGCCGCACCGAGCACCGCCACGTCCGTCGACCCGGTGGTGCGGATGGGCAACCCGGAGACGTCGGCGTGGATCTGGACCCACAGTGGGCTGTTCAAGGCACCACCGCAGGCGACGATCTCATCGACGGGGTTACCCGCCGCTCGCATGGTGCGGATGATGCCTTCGGTTCCGTAGCAGACGGATTCGATGAGGGCACGGAAGACGTGGTGCGGCCCGTGGGACAGGGACAGCCCCCAGACCATGCCGCGAGCGTGCGGGTCCACGTGCGGGGTCCGGTTGCCCTGCCAGTAATCCAGGGCCACCACCCCCTCGGAACCGGGTGGCAGTTGGGTGGCCTGCTGGTTGAGGGTCTCGAAGAGTTGGTGGCTGTCGCCCGGCTCCACCGGCCCGGCCTGCAGCAGGCGCGCGTACCAACTCACCATCGCGCCCGTGGTGATCTGTCCGCCTTCGATGGTGAACTGCCCGGGCACGACCGCGTCGGTGTAGGAGCCGAACAGGCCCTCGGTGTAGCGCGGTTGCGCCGTCTGGAGCATGTGTACGTGCGACGAACCGGTCACCATGGCCAGGCTGCCCGGCTGGGTCACCCCCAGGCCGAGCATGGCCACGAAGGCGTCCGCGCCTCCCTCGGCGACCGGCACCCCAGCAGGCAGACCGAGCACCTCGGCTGCCGCTGGGCTGAGGTGGCCGACGACATCGCCCATCAGCACGACCCGGTCCGGGACCCTTCTGCGCAGGTCGGGCAACCCGACGGCGTCCCACAGGTCCGTGGGCCACCCACCCCTGAGGCGGTCGTAATAGCACCGGATCGCCGCGGAGTCCGCCGAGGCGGCCCGCTCACCCGTCAGCCGGAACGCGACCCACTCTGCATAATCGGCGAACCAGGTCGTGGCCGCGTAGGTGGCCGGCTCGTGGCGGCGCAACCACATCGCCTTCCCCAGCATCCATTCGGCTGACGCCTGGCTTCCGCCGCTGTAGCGCAGCGCCGGGGAGCCCGTGGCGGCGATCTCGGCCGCCTCCACGCTGGCCCGCGAGTCCATCCACATCAGGGCCGGGCGCAGCGGGTTGTCGTGCGCGTCCACGCAGACCATCGTGAAACTGGTCGCTGCCGTCGCGATCCCCGCGATACGGGCGGGGTCCACGCCCGACTGGGCGATGACCGATCGAATGCCGCCGACCACCCCGGTCCACCAGTCACCCGGGTCCTGCTCGGCCCAACCCGCCCGCGGGAAGCGGGTGGCGTAGGGGTGGCGCGCGATGGACAGCAGCACACCCGTGGCGTCGAAGAGGCCGACACGCACGCCCTCCGTGCCCCCGTCGATGCCCACCAGCAGTGGATCGCTCGGCTTCACCGTCATCTTCAACTTCACCCCGAAACGCCCGCGCGCGACCCGTCGACCCTCGACGGACGAAGCATCCGCACGCTATCTCACCTCAACGCACGCATGTGCACTAAGGGTGGCGCCGTCGCACGGGCACGGAGCGGACTGACGTCCACCCAGGGAACCCCACCGACGCTGGACCCCGCCAGGGTCACTCGACACCGCATCCAGGGTGATGCACCGTCGAGCACGTCGGCGGCACGACCGACATGGCGGCGCCGCGCCACACCAGCACATCGTCGTCACCGCTGCGGTCACGTTCAGCTGCATCCAGTCGTGATCGGGAACGAGGCACAACCATGGTCGACCGCCCACCGGGGTACGACAGATCCTCCGCTCGGATGGACGCCCACGACGCGATCAACCGGGGCCGGACCACACTCGGCATCGAGCTGGGTTTGACACGCCTCAAGGCCGTCCTCATCGGCCCCCGGCCACGAGGTGCTCGCCGCCGGCGCCCACTCCTGGGAGAACCAGCTGGTCGAGCGGTTGTGGACTTACTCCATCGATGCGGTGTGGGACGGAATCCGAACCGGCCACGCACAACTCGCCTCCGTCGTGCAGGAGTGGTGAGGCGTCCCCCTGGAGCGGGTCAACGCCCTCGGCGTCTCCGCGATGATGCATGGCGACGTCGCGCTCGACGCCGTCGGCGAGCTGTTGGTGCCGTTTCGCCCTTGGCGCAACATGAACACCGGCGCAACCGTCGAGCGCCTGAGCCTGGATCCACCGCCTGTGGGTGACGTGATGGCGCCCGCAGG
>JBPBQU010000103.1:0-3337 GCA_050955085.1 Janthinobacterium lividum
CCTGGTGATCAAACACCATCGCGGGGCACCTGAGGACGGCGATCCGCAGGAGCCGGTCACCGCGCGTCGCGGGCCACCCGGCGCAGTGCGGGGGCATTCGCGATCACCGCACCATCGAAGGTCGGGTCCGTGCCGGGGACGGGAGCCGGAGCCGGAAGCGGTTGCGCGGGAACCGGGCGCGCCGCGGGGGCGGCTACGGGGTCGGGTGTGATGACGCCGGTGGGGAGCTTGAAGACCTGGGCGATCCACAACCGGCCGTCAGCAGAGTGCACCGCACCCACGCCTATCTGGGTGACGTTGCCTCGCAAGATGTTGGCGCGGTGCCCCGGGGAGTTCATGAACGCACCGTGCACCTGATCGGGGTCAGCACCGAAGCCGACGTTCTCAGCGATGACCGACCACCCCGTGAGTTGCGTCGCCAGCTCAGGGTTGTGACGCAGGATCTGCGTCCCGGCCATCCGCTGTGCCCACTCGGTGGCGACCCCGTCGGCCTCGGCCGTGGGCACGAGCGCGGTGAGACCGGCCGCGGCCCGAGCCGCGTTGACGAGTTCCAGGCAACGCCGGGCGGCTGCGCCGTCCACCGTGGGTGCTGGGCCCGTGAGGGGGACGGAGATCGGGATATCGACGGGCACAGCGGCGTCGGCGTGCGGGGATACCGGTAGGAGAACACCCGCGGTGGCCGCCGCCAGCGCGGCAAGCGCCAGAATCCGACGGGTGCGGGTGGTGCGGGCAGGGCGGGTCGTGTCCACCGGGGGTCCTCCAGCTCTTCGCGCCCGTGTCCTGGCGGCGGTCGTCGTGACGAGTGGCCTGGGTCGTTCCCCCCACCCCTCGGCACGATCCGTGAAGGGCTGAACCCCCGGGAGCATCACTCGGACGGGTGCATCAACTCACCCCCGAGACGACCTTCAGGGTGGCCGCGCTCGTGCCGATGGGAGCCGCGTGGACGCAACTCACCGCACTCCGTGCGTCAAGTGCGGACATCTGCTGCGCGACGCCGACACCTGGTGTCCGCTGTGCCACGAACCCGCACCGGACCTGCGTTTCCGCAGCGGCCCCGCCGCGACGGTACGGGCTGACGATCACGCCGGCCCACCTCCACCACCTCTCCGATCGTGGCGTCAATCGCGCTGGCGGGGGTCGGAGGTCACCTTCGGCCCGATCGGGCGCATCGTCTGCACCCTCCTCCTCCTGGTGCCGGTCTACCCGGCACTCTCGTTCTCTCCCGTCGCGGGCATCAGCTACCTCTTCGTCCTCCTGCCCTGGGGACTGCGCGACGTGTGGCGCCGGGTCCGCGTCAACGGTTGACCGAGGGGATCACCTGAGCACGCAGAGCCGACCGCAGGGTCGTCTCGTCGATGATGCCCCCGCCCACAGGTAGCGACGCGGCGACGAAATCGCCCGGGCCTACGACCGGTCGGGCCGCAAACCGCCCCGACGGATCAGGTCCGAAGTCGTGCGAGCCTCCCCGTTGTCGCCGGTGTCCCCGTTGGTCCCCTCTCGGGTGCGGGCGAGTGCGGAGGACAGGAGTTCCTCGTTGCGGCTCTGCTCGAAGACGTGGATGCCCGGGTAGCGGGTGGACGTGCACTGCACCGGTTCGAAACTGAAACCCAGCGGGCCGCTCCTGTCGCCGTACTGCATGCGCGTGGCGGGGTATGCCTCGGCCAGAACCTGCTCGACCAGGCCGAGCTGGTCGTAGATCTCCATGGTCCGTGCCTGCACGGCCAGCGCCCGAGACTCCCGGGTCGGTGTCGCCTTGCGGTCGATGACGATGACGATGGCGGCGGTGCCGCGTCGGGCCAGGACGAGGCCGGCCATCAGGCCGGTCGGGCCCGCACCGACGACGAGCACCTTGGTCTCCTCGACAGGGAGGTCATTCGAGGTCACGCGGGCCATGACGGTGTCCTTTCACGTGCTGAGGGGAGAACCCCTCAAGACCAGAAACCGTCATGGACGGCCGCGGCCTCGTCCTCGAGCGCCGGTCCCGCGACCGCGATCACACGTTGACCGGAGTTCAACACCGTCGCGCTGGACAGCGACATCGTGGGGTTCTCCTCGTGGTCCCCCGTCAGCCGCCCCAACCGGGCCTCGCTCATGGCGTGCACGACCCGACCGATCCCGGCCCAGTAGATGCCCCCCGAACACATGGCACAGGCCTCGGCACTGGTGTAGAGCGTGAAAGCGGCGAGAGCTGTTGCGCCGTAGGTTTTGTAGGCGGCACGGGCGAGTTTCAGCTCGGCGTGCGACGTGCAGTCGCCGTCAGCCGGGACGCTGTTCTCCGATTCGAGGACGACTGTCCCCGTCGGGTCGACGAGCACCGCGCCGAAGGGGTGCTGACCGTTGTCCCGCGAGCGTCGGGACACCGCGATCGCATCCCGCAACCGATCGAGGTCGACCGCGGTGACGGGGTCATGGGTGGCAGTCATGAGAAGAGTCCGTCCGGGTCGCCGTTCTCCGCCAGCCACGCGCTGCGGCGCTCGAACAGGCCGGGGACGGCGGCGTTCGCCCGCGCGAGGATCTCGGTCAGGTCGGCGGTGACGAGCCGCCCGTCGCGCACGACGACCTCTCCCGCGACCATCGTCAGGTCGACGTCACTGCCGCGCACGGCGTGCACGAGGTTGTGGTGCACGTTGGCGTAGCGGCCGTGCGTGAACAACGGGGTCATACGCGGGGTGTCGAGGCGGACGGCGATCATGTCGGCCTGTTTCCCGGGGGTGAGCGACCCGATCGCCTTGTCCAGCCCCATGGCCCGGGCACCCCCGAGGGTCGCCATCTGCAGCACCTGCCAGGAATCCATCGCGGCCGCGTCCATCCGCCGCAGTTTGCCCAGCAGTGAGGCGACCTTCATCTCCTCGAACAGATCGAGGTTGTTGTTCTCCTTCTCACCGTCGCTGCCGATCCCGACGGCGACGCCGGCCTCGAGCATCTCCGCGACGGGCGCCATCCCGCTGGCGAGTTTCATGTTGCTGACGGGGTTGTGCGAGACCCCCACCCCACGGGCGGCGATGAGTTCCACCTCGGACTGGTCCAGCCACACGGCGTGCGCGATGACGGCGTGCGGGGTGTCGAAGAATCCGAGACGGTCGAGCGCGTGCATGGGACGCGCGCCGAGTCGTTCCTGGAACTGTGCGACCTCGATCTCCGACTCGGAGCAGTGGGTGTAGATCCCGGTGTCGTAATGGTTGGCCATCGCGACCGCGCGCTGTAGGCCTGCCTCGTCGGCGTAGAAGGGGTGTTCGAGCCCGACCCAGGGGACGATGCGCCCGCCCGCGGCGCCGCTGAACTCGCGCAGCATCCGCTCGTTGTCGTCGAGGGTGTCGAAATAGTCGTGGTCAGGGTG
>JBPBQU010000104.1:0-3250 GCA_050955085.1 Janthinobacterium lividum
CGGCTGAAGGAACTGATGGTCCGTCGCGCCGAACGGGTCTACGTCCTCGCGCACGGCGCGAAGATCGGGTTGCGCCCCTTCCACGCCTGGTACCGGATGCCGCTGCCCTGGACGCTGGTGACCGACGCGTCGGCGCCGGCGGAGCGGGTGGCGGGGTTGCGGGCACTCGGGGTGGAGGTGGTCGTCGTGGACGGGGGGTCGACGCGGATCGACGGGGACGCGCCCACCCTCGCCTCGGGGACCCCCGCCTCGGTCACCACGTCGGCAGCAGGGTGAGTGGTCGGGGGCAGAGTGGGATGACACGCTGGAGTCGTGCCCCGTGCAGAAGACCCCACCGCCCTCGGCGAACGCGCCATGCGCGAGCTCAAGCAACCCTTCACCACCTGGTTGACCGATCACGTCCAGATCGATGAGGAGGTGGGGGCCGAGACCATCGTCGAAGTCCTCACGGTGTCCGTCGGTGGGCTCATCTCGTTGCGCCCGCGGCCGGACGCGACGGTGACGCGGTTCGCCCCCGACGAGATCGAGTCCCTCGTGCAGCAGGTCATCCCGCTGCAGGTCGCAGACGCAGGTGCCCCGGACGCGGCCGAGATGGAGCAGGACTTCCAGTCCGTCTGGTTCCAGTTCTTCGCCTTCCTGGGGGAGACGGGACGGTGGACGGGGTCACAGGGTGACCTCGAGACGTGCCTGGCCCTGCTCGAGATCGACCCACCGGATCTTGTGGATGCGCTTGCTGCGGCGGCGCAGGACGTGGACGCCGACGAGGAGGACGCGACGCTGCTCACGTCGTTCCCGGTTCGCGCGGCGGCCGCCGTCCTGGCCCACGTGGGGGAGGGGCTCGACGTCCCCGACGACGAGGAGATCGCCGCCGACGACGTCACGGCGATCCTCGCCGGGTTCGAGCACCGCATCCCGATCACCGCCGACGACGACGGTGAACCGCAACACCTCGAGGACGTGCCCTGGTTGCACCAGGTCGTTCTCGCGATGATCGATCTCGAACTCATCGAGACCGACGAGGCCGAGACGTTGCTGACCGCGACCGATGCGGCCGCGGACTGGTTGTCCCCGACACCGGAACCGCGGGAGTTGCGGCGCGCGCTCGTCGGCCAGTTCGTGCTCGACGACCCCGCGACCCTGCTCGGCGGCTTCTCGGTCGCGGAGGCGATGCTCCCCAGCGTGTTCGCGGCCGCGATGACGGGGCATCCCCTCGACGAACCGGCGTTGACCGAGGTCCTGCAGACCGCCGGCGAGCTCGGGCCCGCCGTCGAGGTGGCCGTGGACGAGGTCCGCGCGCGACTCGCCGACCTCGCGGTGTTCGGGATCGTCAGCGAGCGTGCGCCCTGGACGGTGGCGCGGGGGTACTGGCCGGCGATCGCCGCGGCCGTGGCCGAGGGTGCGGACGACCTCGACGACACGCTCGGTGGCGTGGAGGGGTTCGGGGGTCTGGAGGAACCGCACTGGCTGGAGTCGGTCGCGGGGCAACTGGGGATCCAGGACGAGCAGATGAACCAGATCCGCGGCATCCTCGGGGGTCGCTGACCTGCGCCGACCGCGCCGCCGGAAGCCGTCGATGGGAAGTGAGCGCACACGACGATCCAGGTGTGACGCAAGGGGTTGAACGGTGAACGCTTCTCCTGGACTTCAGGGTGGCAGGCACGGTCCGCGCCAGGGCCGCCTCCCTGCCCTGTTCACCCCGGGGTGGCATGCACCGACTCGGAGACTGCGACGGCCCGCGGGCGACGTGGCTGGGCAGTGACAGGTACTGCCCGGCCACCTGCACGGGAGCGTTGAACCCCATCTGCGACCGGAAGGGAGCAGCGTCCGCGGGCCGCGACCCCTCGCCGTCGGTGCAGTGGCAGGCTCTTGGTGTGGCCCGCCAACAGACCAGCTCCCCGCTCGATCACGAACGCCTGGCCCGACGGGCCCTGCGTGACCTGAAGGACCCTTTCACCGCATGGGTGCGCGAGTCCTCGCAACCGCACGACCACGCGGACCACGAGGGTCACGACCACGAGGAGGAGATGACGCCCCAGGACGTCCTCGAGGTCCTGACCCTGTCCCTCGGGGTGGTGCTGTACCGCCGTGCTTCCGCTTCCAAGCCCTCAGCGACGGCCTTCGAGCCCGCCGAGATCGAGCGTCTCGTCCTGGACCCGCCACCGCCCATCTTCGACGGGGTTCCCGACGAGGAGGCGCAACCCGCGATCCTCGCGGTCTGGCAGGACTTCTTCGAGTTCCTCGCCGACACCGACCGCTGGACGGGTCCGACCGAGGAGCTCGAAGCCTGCCGCCAACTCCTCGACGAGGCGACCGTCGGTGACCGGATCGTCCACGCCCTGTCGGCGGCCGTCGAGGACGTGGAGGCCGAGCAGGAGGACAGTGCCGTTCTCGCCAGCTTCCCGGCGCAGGTCGTCGCCGTCGTGCTCGAGCGGGTCGGTTCTGGGCTGGTGCTGACCTCCGACCAGGACCTGCGGCCCGCGGACGTCGCGGCTGTCGTCGCCGCGCTGGATCAGCCGTTGCCCGAGCCTTCGGCGGGCGGCGAGACGACGCTTGAGGACGTCTCGTGGTTGTTCCACATCTGGGCCCTCCTCATCGACTGCGGTCTGATCGCCCTCACCGTCGACGACGACGTCGACCGGGCCGCGCTCACCCCGGATGCCGCGCACTGGTCCGGTGTGGACGACGAGGCCCGTGACCTGCGCCGTGAGGTGGTGGGTCGCTGGCTGCTCGAGGACCCCACGACGCTGACGGAGGGGGAATCGGGAATCGATCTGCTGATGCCCAGCGTGCTGGGTGCCGTCCTGACCGAGGGGCAGGTCGACGAGCAGATCATCTCGGAGTGGCTCGAAGACCTGCTGGCGCCCGAGGACCGCGCCGCTGCGGCCGCCGACGTGCTGGGGCGCATCGCCGACCTCGGGCACTTCGGGATCGTCAGCGCGAGCACGCCGTGGAGCATCGAGCGTGGTCTGTGGCCAGCGATCGGTTGGGCCCTGCTGGACGCGTTCTCAGACGAGGACGGCGACGAGGACAGCGATGACGACGTCGATGACGACGGCGATGAGGAACGGAACTGACCCGGCAGTAGGTCGATGCTCGGCTGACTGACACCTCGTCGACCGCCTCCGACAGCGCGCCTGTGGATAACTCCTGGGTCTGGTGGTGGGGTTTCGCTACTTTCCCCGCGGGTGGAGGGGGTGGGTGTGGACGAGTTGTCGGGGTTGTCGCCGCAGGCGGCGAACGGGGCGGCGGG
>JBPBQU010000105.1:0-3181 GCA_050955085.1 Janthinobacterium lividum
GCGGCCGCGGCCGTCGTGGGTTGCGGTACCCCCGAGGCACCCGCGGGTGTCCCGGTGTTCGCCTGGAAGGGCGAGACGCTGGAGGAGTACTGGGCGCTGGCCGACCGCATCTTCGACTGGGGCAGCGACGCCGAGGGGCACCGTGTCGGGCCGAACATGATCCTCGACGACGGCGGTGACGCCACCATGCTCGTCCTGGAGGGCAAGCGGTTCGAGGCTGCCGGTGCCGTTCCGGCGACGACCGCCGAGGACTCCGAGGAATATGGCGTCGTCCTGGAACTGCTGCGCGATTCCCTCGCGGCGGACCCGGAGCGCTGGACGCGGATCAGCGCCGGCCTGCAGGGGGTGACCGAGGAGACGACCACGGGTGTGCACCGGCTGGCGGAGTACTTCCGCAACGGGGTGCTGCCGTTCCCCGCGATCAACGTCAACGACTCGGTGACGAAGTCGAAGTTCGACAACAAGTACGGCACCCGGCACTCGCTCATCGACGGCATCAACCGCGGCACCGACGTCCTCATCGGCGGCAAGGTCGCGCTGGTCCTCGGCTACGGCGATGTCGGGAAGGGGTGCGCGGAGAGCCTCAAGGGTCAGGGCGCCCGGGTGATCGTCACCGAGATCGACCCGATCAATGCGCTGCAGGCGGCCATGGACGGGTTCCAGGTCGCCCGCCTCGAGGAGGTCGTCGGGATCGTCGACATCTTCGTCACGTCGACGGGTAACCGCGACGTCATCATGGCCGCGGACATCGCGAAGATGAAGCACCAGGCGATCGTCTGCAACATCGGCCACTTCGACAACGAGATCGACATGGCGGGCCTCGGGCGTATCGCCGGGGTCGAGAAGGTCGAGATCAAGGCGCAGGTCCACGAGTGGCGTATCCCCGCCGCCGGTTCGGGTGAGGGGGCCGTGAACGCGCACAGCGTCATCGTGCTCTCCGAAGGCCGCCTGGTGAACCTCGGGAACGCGACGGGTCACCCCAGCTTCGTCATGTCGAACTCGTTCACCAACCAGGTCCTCGCTCAGATCGAACTGTTCACCAAGCAGGACTCCTACCCGGTCGGTGTCTACACGCTGCCCAAGCACCTCGACGAGAAGGTGGCCCGGTTGCACCTCGACGCCCTCGGGGTGCACCTGACCGAGCTCACGAAGTCGCAGGCCCTTTACCTCGGTGTCGACGTCGCGGGCCCGTACAAGGGTGCGGACTACCGCTACTGAGCCGGCGCTCGCTCCTGTCCACCGGCGGAACCTGTTGCCCTGACGGATCCTGCTGTACCGATGGACCCTGCTGTGCCGACGGATCCTGCTGTCTGACGCCGCCCGGCACCTCCCCCCGAGGTGCCGGGCGGTTTCGCGTCTGGTCGACTCGGGGGATGCCGCTGCCTCTCGCCCTCTTCGGTGACTCCCTCGCGGCCGGGGTCGGCGCCACTACGGTCGCGGACACGCTCGGGCCGCTGCTGGCCGCGGAGCTGGCTGCAGCCGGTGTTCGCGCGCAGCACAAGGTGTTCGCCGTGTCCGGTGCCCTCAGCAGCGCACTGGCCGGTCAGGTCGAGCGCGCCGGCAGCTGGCCACGCCTCGCCGTCGTGGTGGTGGGCACCAACGACCTGATGCACCTCGTCCCCGTCGCCCGGGCGGCGCAGGACCTGGCCGTTGCGGTGCGCACCCTGCGCGCTACGGGAGTGCAGGTGGTCCTGGTGCCGACCCCCGATCTCAGCATCGTGGCCCACGTACCGCCCGCCCTTCGCGAACTGGCACGGGCCGCCAGCGAGGGGCTGCGTTCGGCGCAACTCCGGGTCGCCCTGGAGGCGGGGGCGTTCGTGGCCGACACAGCCGACGCGTCGGCGGTGTTCGCCGACGATCCGTCGATGTTCTCCTCCGACCTGTTCCACCCGTCCTCGCGGGGTTACCGGCTCATCGCGGCGACGATCTTCCCCGTGGTGCTGGCCGCGGCTGCCGAGGCCGGGGACGCCGACCGCTGATCGTGGACCGGTGAGCCCCCGATCGGCGCCGACTCGCGCGAACCGGCCGCAGGCACCACGATCGGCTGGTGGGCAACGACTCCGGGCGCAGCACGCCCTTTCCTCTCGGCGCGACCCCTCGTTCTGCAGGGCTCAACGTCGCCGTGTACTCCGAGACCGCCGACGCGGTCGACGTCGCGATCTTCGACGAGGACGGGAAGGAGACCACCCACCGCCTCGGAGAGCGCACCGGGCACGTCTTCCACGGCCTCGTCCCCGGCGGGGTGGGCACCCGCTACGGGTTGCGGGTCCACGGGGAGTGGGAACCGGCCGAGGGTCTGCGCCACAACGGCGCGAAACTTCTCCTGGACCCCTACGCCAAGGCCGTCGAGGGTCAGTGGGGTGCGGGCGAGGAGACCTTCGGGCACCTGTTCGGCGACGTCGAGCAGCGCAACGACGACGACTCCGCGGGCTCCGTGCCCCGTGGGGTGGTCGTGGACCCGTCCTTCGACTGGGGTGCGGACACCGCCCCGCGCACGCCCATGGCCGACAGCATCGTCTACGAGGTGCACGTCAAGGGTTTCACGAAATTGCACCCCGAGGTCCCGGAGGAGATCCGCGGCACGTACGCGGGCCTCGCGCACCCGGCCGCGGTGCAGCATCTGATCGACCTCGGGGTGACGGCGGTGGAGTTGTTGCCGATCCATCAGTTCGTGCAGGACTCCCACCTGGCCGAGAAGGGATTGCGGAACTACTGGGGTTACAACTCCATCGGGTTCTTCGCCCCGCACAACGAGTACAGCTCCGCCGGTGACGGCGGTGCTCAGGTCAGCGAGTTCAAGGAGATGGTCAAGGCGCTGCACGCCGCCGGCCTCGAGGTCATCCTGGACGTGGTCTACAACCACACCGCGGAGGGCAACCACCTCGGGCCGACGTTGTCGCTCAAGGGCATCGACAACTCCTCCTACTACCGTCTGGTGGCGGAAGAGCCCGAGAACTACTTCGACACCACCGGTACGGGAAACAGTCTCAACGTGTCGCACCCCGCGGCGCTGCAGCTCATCCTCGATTCCCTGCGCTACTGGGTCACCGAGATGCACGTCGACGGTTTCCGTTTCGACCTCGCGACGACGCTGACGCGGCAGGGTGGGGAGGCCGACGTCCACTCGGCGTTCCTCGACATCGTCCACCAGGACCCGGTGCTCGCCCCCGTGAAGCTCATC
>JBPBQU010000106.1:0-3134 GCA_050955085.1 Janthinobacterium lividum
TTCCCTCCATTGCCGCGAGTTGCTGGACGCACGGGTGACCGTCGGTCATCCTGGCTCTCACCCCGGGGGATCATCGCTGGCCCCGGGGCACGAGGAAGCGTCAGCGACAAGGCGTCCAGGGGGCCGCCGACGCCGCTGGACGAGCGGACCGGTCTGGGGGGACCGGGGCGGAACCGCACCCCGGAGCCGCGCGAACACCGGTGGCTGCGGGCGCTGGAGCAGAACCGGACCCACGTCCGGCAGAGTCACAGGGGGAAGACACATGACCGTTGTCACCAACCGGCGCCCGAGCCGCGCCTCGGGTGCCAGACCCGACCGCCTCGAGGTCCACGAGTCACCCGCGGCCGCCACGGTCGCGGTGGTTCTCGCCCACGACTACCTGACGCAGCGCGGCGGCGGGGAACGCGTGGCCCTCGAACTCGCCCGGCACTTCCCCCAGGCACCCCTGCTCACGAGCATCTACGAGCGCTCGACGACGTTCCCGGACTTCGCGCAGCGCGACGTGCGCGCCAGCGTCCTCAACCGCTGGAAGGTGTTCCGGCGCGATCCGCGACGCGCGTTCGCTCTGCTCGCCCCGGTGATGAGCCGCATGGAGGTTCCGGAGGGCGTCCTGCTGGCGAGCTCCTCGGGATGGGCCCACGGGTTGCACGCCCGCGGCCCCAAGATCGTCTACTGCCACAACCCCGCCCGCTGGCTCTACCAACCCGACGACTACTTCCGCGCGCTCCCGCGGCCGCTGCGTTCCGCCCTGTCCGCGGTGATGGCGCCCCTTCGCCACTGGGACCGGCGCGCCGCTCGCACGGTCGACGTCTACCTCGCGAACTCCACGTCGGTGGCCCGCCGCATCCAGGAGGCCTACGGCGTCCAGGCCCGGGTGTTGCACCCACCGGCCGGTATCGACCCCGACGGCGCGCGCGAGCCCGTCGCCGGCCTCGAACCAGGTTTTCTGCTCACCGTGGGTCGACGACGCGGTTACAAGAACACCGAGCTCGTGTGCCGCGCGGTGCAAGCGGTCGAGGGTGCGCGACTGGTGGCGGTCGGGGGTCTGCCGGCCGGGCAGGAGTGGAGCGAGCGGATCCGCGGTGTCCGCGACATCAGCGACGCGCAACTGCGCTGGCTCTACGCGAACTGCTCTGCGGTCGTGGCGATGAGCCACGAGGACTTCGGCCTCTCCCCCGTGGAGGGTTTCGCTTTCGGCAAACCGAGCATCGTGCTGCGCGCGGGTGGTTACCTGGACAGCGGCCTGGAGGGCGTCAGCAGCGTCTTCGTCGACCGCGAGGACGCGCCCACGTTGGCGAATGCACTGCGCCACTTCGACGCGGCAGCCTTCGACGCGGACAAGATCCGCGAACATGCGCGACGTTTCTCCTCGGTGGCCTTCGGCAGCGCCCTGCGCGCCGTCGTCGCCGAGGTGGCGGCAGCCCGGGCCGCGGGCGCGTGAGCACTGGTCCCGACACGCGCACCGGTGCGCCCGCAACCCCGGTGACCGGCGGAAGGCCGCTGCGGGTGGTCTACCTGGACCATTGCGCGCTGATGTCGGGCGGGGAGATCGCGCTGTGGCGCACCCTGCAAGCCCTCCCCGAGGTGGAGCGGACGGTCTGGCTGGCCGAGGACGGGCCGCTGGTCGAACCGCTGCGTGCTGCCGGGGCGCACGTCGAGGTCCTCCCCATGGACTCCGCCGCGCGCAGCGTCGCGCGCACCGAGGCAGCCCGGTTACCGGTGGCCGGCGTGGTGGCCACACTGCGCTACACGGCCTCCCTGGTGGTGCGGTTGCGGCATGAACGCCCAGACGTCGTGCACACCAATTCGCTCAAGTCCGCGCTCTACGGCAGCGTCGCGGCCCGCCTCGCGGGAGTCCCCGTCGTCTGGCACGCCCGCGACCGCATCGCCGACGACTACCTGCCCGCGCGCACCGCCGCGGTGGTCCGGGCCCTCGCGCGGTGGCTTCCGGACGTGGTGGTCGCCAACTCCCAGGCCACGCTGGACGCGCTGCAACTCCCCGCCGGGAAACCGGCGTCCGTGATCCCGGACCCCTACCAGCCGCGGCGGGCCCCGCGCCGAGGCCACCCCGCAGACGCTCCGCTGCGCTTCGTGATGGTGGGTCGACTCGCCCCCTGGAAAGGACAGCACGTCTTCCTGGCGGCGTTCGCCGAGGCCCTGCGGGGAACGCGACACCGTGCCGTGCTCGTCGGAGCCGCACTCTTCGGTGAGGACGACTACGCCGCCGGGCTGGTGCGCCTGGTCGAGGAGCTGGGGATCGGGGAGCAGGTCGAGTTCAGCGGTTTCACCGACGACGTCGAGGCGGTGCTGGCCGCGGCAGACGTCCTCGTCCACGCCTCCACCGTGCCCGAACCGTTCGGTCAGGTCGTCGTCGAGGGCCTGGCCGCCGGACTGGCCGTCGTGGCCGCGGACGCGGGTGGACCCGCCGAGATCCTCACCCCGGAGCACGACGGCCTGCTCGTGCGACCCGACGACCCGTCCGCGCTGGCCGCCCAACTCCGCCGCCTCGCCACCGACGCGGGCCTGCGGGCACGGCTGAGCACCGCCGGGGTCGCGACGGCGCAGCGGTACCGCCCCGAAGCACTCGCGGATCTCTTCCTCGGCGTCTACCGGCGAACGCGTCGTGGACACGGCGCGCGGGGTGCCCGGGACGACGTCGGGTGTCGCTCCTGAGGCGCTTCCAGGCGAGGGGCACCTCCAGACCCCGGCGGGGTGCGTCCACAGCCACCACCCGAGCTGGTCCCCGAGGGTGACGACATCACCCGTTTGCCTGCTGTCGACAACGATCACGCGCCACGGGGTCAAGACCCCCCGGACGCGGGACGAAGTTCAGAGTGTCACCGACACTCGACGCAAGGACTTCTCCGATGACGTTCCGACTGTTCCGCAAGGCGATCACCGCCCAGCTCTCCGTCGCCATCGCAGCAGCCCTCTCCAGCGCCGCCCTCATCGCACCGTCCGCCGATGCCGCTAGCGTGACGCCTGTGCAAGCACAGATGGCTGACGCATTCGTCGACTCCATCGGTGTCGCAACGCACCTCACGTACGACGGCACCCCCTACATGAACTACCCGCTGGTCAAGCAGCGCCTGCAGGAGTCCGGCATCCGCCACCTGCGCGACGGTTGGGGTACC
>JBPBQU010000107.1:0-3123 GCA_050955085.1 Janthinobacterium lividum
CGTTCCCGTTTCTGTGGACGCCGGACAAGCCCGGACAAGCGACCGGACCGGAAGGCCGCAACACCACCGGATCAACGTGGCGTCACGTGACCGACGAACACACCGGCTGAGCGGCAGCCTGGGTCCGGGACGAATACAGCTGCATCGTCGACGTCGCGAGCAACATCGGCATCGCCGCACGGCCCATTGCGTTCCGCGGGACCGGGCAGTGGTTCAGGCGTCGACGATCTCGCAGAGAACGCTCCCCGTGGTGGTCGTGTCACCTTGCGCTGCAGTAAGTCCGGTGATCCGGCCAGCTCGGTGCGCGAGCAGTGGTTGTTCCATCTTCATGGCCTCCAGGACAGCGACGAGGTCGCCCTCTGCCACGTGGTCGCCTTCGGCGACGTCGATCTTCACGATCGTGCCCTGCATGGGGAAGATCAGGGCGTTCGGGTTCCCCGCGGACCCGCCCGCGGGCTTCGTCTTGCCGCGGCCCCCGCGGTGGGTGGCACTGCGGTAGGCCCGCGCGACGGCAGCCCCGGTGGCGACCGAGGCGCGCGAGATCTCGTGACCCGCGCGGGAGAGCTGCGCGTTGAGCTGCTCGACGGGGATCGACACCTCCAGGCGCTTGCCGGCAACCTCGACGACGATCGTCTCGCGGTGTGCCGGGCCGTCCCCGCCGGCCTCGAGAAACCCGGAACCGGGCAGCCCCGAGGCGTTGAAGTCCGTCTCGATCCAGCGGGTGTGCACGGCGAAACCCGCCTCACCGCTCGCCGTGAAGGCGGGATCGGTGACGACGGCGCGGTGGAACGGCAGGACCGTGGCGACACCCTCGACAGCGAACTCGGACAGTGCGCGTGCCGCTCGGGCCAGTGCCTCGTCGCGGGTTCGGCCGGTCACGATGAGCTTGGCCAGCAACGAGTCGAAGTCCTGGGAGATCTCGACGCCACCGCTGACGGCGGCCGCGCGGGGGTCGATCCCGGTATCGACCCGGACCCCGGGCCCCGACGGCAATGAGAATCGGGTGAGTTTCCCGGGGCGCGGCATGAAGTTCGCGCTCGGGTCCTCCCCGTTGATGCGGAACTCGATCGAGTGGCCGCGGGTCACCACCTCGTCGTAACCGAGCGCCTCACCGCGGGCGATGCGGAACTGCTCGACGACGAGGTCGATGCCGCTGACCTCCTCCGTCACCGGGTGTTCCACCTGAAGGCGGGTGTTGACCTCGAGGAAGGCGAGGGTGCCGTCGACGGCGACGAGGAACTCCACCGTTCCGGCGCCCACATAACCCGCCTCACGCACGATCGCCAGCGAGGCGCGACGCAGTTCGGCGTCCTGGGCGTCGGTGAGGAACGGCGCGGGTGCTTCCTCGACGAGTTTCTGGTGCCGCCGCTGCAACGAGCAGTCACGCGTCGAGACGACGACCGCGCCACCGTGGGCGTCGGCGAGCACCTGCGTCTCGACGTGGCGGGGTCTGTCGAGGTAGCGCTCGACGAAGCACTCTCCGCGGCCGAAGGCGGCCTCTGCCTCACGGACGGCGGAGGAGTAGAGCTCGGGGATCTCCTCGCGCTTGCGAGCGACCTTGAGACCCCGGCCCCCGCCGCCGAACGCCGCCTTGATCGCAATCGGCAATCCATGGGTATCGGCGAAGGCCACCACCTCGTCCGGCCCGGTGACCGGGTCGGGCGTGCCGGCGATCAACGGTGCCCCCGCCCGCGCGGCGAGGTGGCGCGCGGAGACCTTGTCGCCCAGTGCCTCGATCGCTGCGGGGGGCGGGCCGATCCAGGTCAGACCCGCATCCATGACGGCCTGGGCGAACGCGGCGTTCTCGGAGAGGAACCCGTAACCCGGGTGGACCGCGTCGGCCCCCGCGCGCAGCGCGACGTCGACGATCTTGGCGCCGTCGAGGTAGCTGTCCTTGGCGCTGGTACCCCCCAGCGCGAACGCCTCGTCGGCCATCCGCACGTGCAGCGCGTCACGGTCACCTTCGGAGTACACGGCCACCGAGGCCAGACCGTAGTCGCGGGCCGCGCGTACGACGCGCACCGCGATCTCCCCGCGGTTGGCGACCAGGACCTTCGTCACCGCACCCGTGATCGGCCCCGTCGACGGTGTGGTGGCGGGGGAGGTCATGCGGCGTCTCCGGTGTGGTCTTGTGGTGGTCGGGTGAGCGGCGACGGGCAGGGCGAGTCGCTGAGACTACCTGCGTCGGTCAGTGCGCGACGGCCCACAGGTCCGGCCACGCCACTGCGGCATCGCGCAGCAGATCCCGCAGCAACGGCAGCGAGACCCCTACGACGGCGTGCGGATCGCCCTCGACCCCGCGCACGAAGGCCCCGCCGAGGCCGTCGAGGGTGAACGCACCCGCGACCGAGAGTGGTTCTCCCGTCGCGACGTAGGCGTCGATCTCGGCATCGGTGACGTCGGCGAAGTGCACCGTGACCGAGGCAACCCCGCCCAACGTCGCGCCCGACCCGTCCTCGCGGGTGTCCACCAGCCAGTGCCCGGTGTGCAGGACACCCGAACGGCCCCGCATGGCGTGCCAGCGGGCCCGGGCGTCCTCGGCGTCGACGGGCTTGCCGTAGACGGCCCCGTCGAAGGTGAGGACGGAATCGCAGCCCAGCACGAGCGCGTCGTCGGGCACGCCGAGCGCGTCGAGGTCGCGGCCGGCGACGTCCTCCGCCTTGGCGCGGGCCAGCACCAGGCACACGTCCTCCCCGTCACTCACCCCGTAACGCGCCACGACCGCGGGCTCGTCCACGTCGGAGACGACCACGGCCGGATCGAGACCCGCGGCGCGCAGGGTCGCGAGGCGGGCGGGGGAGGCGGAGGCGAGCAGCAGCGAGGGCACGCGCACATCCTCTCTCAGCTGTGGGTACCCCGGGCCGCGCGACGCCCTGGCTCGTCGGGGCGGCTCGTCGGTGCGGCTCGTTGGCGGGACTCGTTGCCGGGGCTTGCTGGTGTCGGCTCGTTGTGGTGGCTCGTCGGTGGTGGCTCGTCGGTGCAGTGATCGGTGTGTCGGTGTGGTCGCCATGACAACCATGTGGTGCACCCATGGCCGTCACGACGTCGTGACGGGTGTGGGTGCGGCGGGTGCGGGTGGTGACGGGTGTGGGTGCGGCGGGCGGGTGTGGGTGCGGCGGGCGG
>JBPBQU010000108.1:0-3022 GCA_050955085.1 Janthinobacterium lividum
CCGGAGAAGCAGTGGAACACCGTCTTCTCGGGTGCGCCCTCCTCGGCCAGGATCCGCAGGACGTCGTCGTGGGCGTCGCGGTCGTGGATCTGCAGCACGAGCCCGAGATCCTTGGCCATCGCGATGTGGGCCCGGAAGGATTCCTGCTGCCCGGCGACACCGTCCGGGCCGGTCCGGAAGTAGTCCAACCCCGTCTCCCCCACCACCCGCACCCGGGGGTGCGCCGCGAGGTCACGGATCTCGGCGAGGGCCGCGTCGAGTTCACCTGCCGACGCGAGGGCAGCGGCGTCGTTGGGGTGGATGGCGACACCCCCCAGCAGTTGGGGATACACGTCGAGCGCCGCCACCGTCCACCGGGCGGCGGGCAGGTCGCAGCCGATCTGCACCGAGCGCGCCACCCCAGCGGCCGCGGCCGCCGCGAGCAGCGCGGCGACCTCGGAGGGTGCGGATTCCCCGTCGAGGTGGGTGTGGTTGTCCATCACCTCGACGGGGAGCGGGTGCGGCGCGGGCGGCCGGGAGCCGTCGCGGGGGCTCATCCCTGCAACCGCGCGAGTTCCTCCTCGACGACGGCCGCGACGTCGAGCTTGGTGAAGACCGGGGTCGGCGCGGCCACCGGGGTTCCCGCCACGATCGGGACCGACTCCCACGCGGGCAGCGTCTCCCCACGCCGGTAGTCACCCGTGAGGATCGGGTACTCACGACCGTCGTCGAGGTCGGTGACCTCGCGCAGCTGCGGCATCGGCGAGACGGTCCCACTGCCACCCAGCGCCTCGTGCACCGACTGGGCCGAGTGCGGCAGGTAGGGCGACAGCAACGTCCGGCAGTCCGAGACGGCCTGCGCCGCCACGTGCAGCACCGACGCCATCCGCTCCGGATCGGAATTCTTGATCTTCCAGGGTTCCGTCTCGGTGAGGTATTTGTTGACCTCACCGACGATGCGCATCCCCTCGGCGATACCGGCTCGCTGACGGTGTGCCTCGATGAGACCGCCGACGGTGGCGAACCCACCCGAGGTCGTCGCGAGCAGTGCCCGGTCGGCGTCCGTCAGCTCACCGGCCGGGGGGATCGACCCGATGTTCTTGGCGATGAGCGAGGCCGTCCGGTTGACCAGGTTGCCCCAACCCGCGACGAGTTCGGAGTTCGTCCGGGTGGCGAACTCCTGCCAGCTGAAGTCACTGTCGTTGTTCTCCGGGCCGGCCGCGGAGATGAAGTAGCGCAACGCATCCGGCTGGTAGCGGGCCAGCACGTCGCGCACATAGATGACCACTCCGCGACTGGAGGAGAACTGCTTGCCCTCCATCGTGAGGAACTCGCTCGCGACGACCTCCGTCGGCAGCTGCAGCGAGCCGAACGGCCCGGGCTCGCCACCCCTGGAACCCGAACCGTCGTAGGCCAGCAGTTCCGCGGGCCAGATCTGGGAGTGGAAGGTGATGTTGTCCTTACCCATGAAGTAGTAGGACTCCGCCGACGGGTCGGTCCACCACGCCTTCCAGGCATCCGGGTCACCGGATCGACGGGCCCACTCGATCGACGCCGACAGGTAGCCGATGACGGCGTCGAACCATACGTAGAGTCGCTTGGCGGGGTTCTCCTCCCAGCCGGGCAACGGGACGGGGATCCCCCAGTCGATGTCGCGGGTCATCGCCCGGGGTTTGAGGTCCGCCAGCAGGTTCTGGGAGAACTTCAGGACGTTGGGCCGCCAACGGCCCGTCTCGGCGCGGGTCTGCAACCAGGACCCGATCGCTTCGGCGAGCGCGGGCAGGTCGAGGAAGAAGTGCTCGGTCTCGACGAAGAGGGGCGTCTCGCCATTGATGCGACTGCGCGGGTTCTTCAGCTCGATGGCGTCGAGCTGGTTGCCGCAGTTGTCGCACTGGTCCCCGCGGGCGCCGTCGAAACCGCAGATCGGACAGGTGCCCTCGACGTATCGGTCGGGCAGGGTGCGCCCCGTCGAGGGCGAGATGGCCCCCATGGCCTTCTTCGCGACCAGGTACCCGTTGCGGTGCACCGTGCGGAACATCTCCTGCACGACCGAGTAGTGGTTCGCCGTCGTCGTGCGGGTGAAGAGGTCGTAGGACAACCCGAGGCCGTGCAGGTCCTGCGCGATGACGCGATTGTAGCGATCGGCCAGCGCCTGCGGGGAGACACCCTCCTGCTCGGCCTGGACCAGGATGGGGGTGCCGTGCTCGTCGGTGCCCGAGACCATCAGGACGTCGTGACCCGCCATCCGCATGTAGCGGCTGAACACGTCGGAGGGGACGCCGAAGCCGGCGACGTGGCCGATGTGCCGGGGGCCGTTGGCGTAGGGCCAGGCCACCGCTGAGAGGACGTGGGTCATGCCCCGATCCTAGGAGTCCACGCCACCCCGGGTCGTCACCTCCTCGGGAGACGCTCAGCCGAGGGGCGCGCGGCGACGTTGCTGCTGGGCCGCGAGCGCCGCGGCCAACTGCGGTACCTCCCAGCCCGCGTCGAGCGCCTCGTGCAGCAGTTCCGCCTGCGTCTGCGGAGCCATGCCCCCGATGGGCTGGTCCGCGTCCAGGTCGGTGGGGAACGGGTAACCCTCCGCGGAGCTCGCGACGACGTTGCCGAGGACGCGCGGGGAGGCCCCCTGCGCCTTGCGCCGCACCAGGACCGGGAAGACGGCGTTCGTGATCGCGACGCGGTCGACGCTCTCCATGGCCCGACCGAACGCGCTCGAGACCTGCAGCAGGTTCGCCATCCGCCGGATGTCGCTCGAGCGGTTGGTACCGGCCCCGTGGAGGAGGGCGGGGTTGAAGAACACGGCATCACCCTTGGCCAGCGGCAGTTGGACGAAGTGCTCGAGGAAGTACGCGGTGAACTCGGGGCGGTGGAAGGCGAGGTAGCCCGGCCCGTACTTCTGCGAATGCGGCAGGTACAGCGTGGGCCCGCTCTCCAGTGGCATGTCGCAGTGCGCGACGGCGCCCTGCAACGTCAGCGCGGGCGAGAGGTGGTGCACGTGCGCGGGGTAGCGCCGGGCCTGCTCCCCGGACATGAACCCGAGGTG
>JBPBQU010000109.1:0-2987 GCA_050955085.1 Janthinobacterium lividum
AGTTGCGGGTCTCACCGAGATTCCTGCGCCAACCCCATCTCCTCGGTTACGCCGACGCCATCAACGTGGCCAGCCTCAGCGACCTCGACGTTGTCGACGGTGACGTGGACGCCACCTTGACCGGGCTCGTGGACGCCGCTTACGAGGTGCTCGCCGGGCGCGGGCAGCGCCTGGACCGCAACGTGCGAGGCCGCGCGCAGCCAGGCGACGCCTCCACCGTGGACCGCTGGATTCGGGCGCGTCTGATCGCCGCGTGGTCCCACGACATCTTGGGCACCCCCGAAAATCCGGTCGAAAACTTGCAAGATCCGGACGAAGACTTGGACGTGGCCCAACTCGACTACCGCAACTTGGTCGGGCGCGATGCCTCCTTGCGTTCCTGGGGGAGTCGACAATCCCTCGAAGATGTCCGCGTCCTCCTGCGCGCCGTGGACCCCACCGACATCGCGGTCCTCATCTGGGCTGGCACCGAGATCGCCGGCGCCGTCGTCCAGGTTGACGCCTGGCTCCAGGACAACCCGACCCACCCCGGCCACCCCGACGTCACCGAAGACCACGAGGACCTCACCCGCCTCAGCGACTGGTTCACTGAGCCTGGCGACAGTGACATCGACGACGTCATCGGTGACCTCAGGGAGACGCGTCGATACCTTTCCCGCTCGATGGGTCAGTACGTGGGTCCGGTACCGGCGTGGAGGGCTGATCCCAACGACCCCGACACCATCGCCCTCGCCGAGGCCATGACCACGATCGACGGCGTCCTCGTCCAGGTCGACGCTTGGCTCCCGGAGAACCCGACCCACCCGCTACACACCGAGGTCACCGTAGACCGCGACGACCTCAGTATTCGCCGCGGCTGGCTTGATGTGGTTTACGACCGGAATGACTTTGACGACGTCATCTTGATTGCGGAGCGGTTCCGTCGAGACCTTTCCCAATCGACGGGTCAGTACCTGGGTCCGGTACCGGAATGGAGGGCTGATCCCAACGACCCCGCCACTATCGCCGCCACCCGGGCCACGGCCGAGGTCGACGCCGCCATCGCTCAGGTCGACGCCTGGCTCCGGGACAACCCGACCCACCCGCTACACACCGGCGTCACCCAAGGCCGCGACGACCTCATCATCCGCCGCGGCTGGCTCGCCGCGGCTGAGGGCCATGGTCAGGTCGCCGCCGACATCGGTAGCGTCCAGGAGACGCGTCGGACGCTTTCCCGGTTGCTGGGTCAGTACGTGGGTCCGGCACCGGAATGGAGGGCTGATCCCAACGACCCCGCCACCATCGCCGCCACCGAGGCCACGGCCGAGGTCGACGCCGCCATCGCTCAGGTCGACGCCTGGCTCCGGGACAACCCGACCCACCCGCAACGCACCGGCGTCACCCAAGGCCGCGATGACCTCATCAGCCGCCGCGGCTGGCTCGCCGTGCCTTGGTACCAAGGCGGCGTCGACAACGACATTCGTAGCTCCACGGAGACCCGTCGGACGCTTTCCCGGTTGCTGGGTCAGTATGTGGGTCCGGCACCGGAGTGGAGCGCTGAGCCGGATCACCCCAACACCATCGCCGTCACCCAGGCGACGTCCGTCATCGACGGCGTCCTCGCCCAGGTCAACGACTGGCTCGAGGACAACCCGACCCACCGTCACCTTCAAGCCGTCACCCGAGGCCGCGCCAACCTCATCGCCGACCGCGCTGAGCTTGGCAGGGTTCACACCCGTCAAGACATCCTCTTCGTCACCGAAAATTTGCCCGAGCAATTCCGGTTGCTGGGTCTGTCGATGGGTCGGCGGGTGGCTCCGTTACCGGAATGGAGGGCTGATCCCAACCACCTCGACACCATTGCCGTCACCCAGGCCACGACTGTGATCGACGGCGTCGTCGTCCAGGTCGATGCCTGGCTCCAGGAGAACCCGACTCATCATCGCCGCTCCTGGGTCAACACACTCCGCAAAGACCTTGACGACTACCGCATCGAGTTCGAGGTGGCTAACGACCATAACCACGTCGACCAGATCATCACTAGCGGTCGCCTACCCGGCGCGCTGATCTCTATCAGTGCTGCGCTGGGGCCACTCGGGGAGGAACCGCTCGGTTGGTACGACGCGGTGCAGGGACCGTTGAACGGGTTGACACCGCAGGAGTGGTGGACGGCGTTGGGTGCGGCCACCACCCGCGTGCTCGCCCTGCCGCCGGATGTCATCGTGGAGGCCCGCACCCGCGCGGGCGACACGGTTACCGCCGTGATCACCGCCCGTAACATTGCCGCCGACTCGGAGGGACGGGCACTGCCCGCGGTGCTGGCGGCGCGGATACAGGCGGCGGTGATCGACACCGTGGCCTGGACCCTCATCGACGATCCCAACACCCCCCCCGCCCGTGAGATCACCCCGCAGGATCTTGACTTCGTCGACTTGTTGCTGGACGGCAGCGACGTCGCGCTGCGTCAGGCGCAGAGCCAGCCAAGCGGTGCACCTTCCACCGCCGACGTGGAGGACGACGGGGAGGACAGCGGGGACGACAGCGGGGACTCCGGTGGGGACGACGACGGGGACGACAGCGGGGACGACGACGGGGACGACAGCGGGCACTCCGCCGTGGAGGACGACGGTGGGGACTCCGCGGTGGAAGACGACGGCGCGGACTCCGACGGGGAGGACGACGGCGGGGATTCCGACGGGGAGGACGACGGCGGGGACTCCGACGTTGATGACAGTGGGGACTCCGATGAGGACTCCGACGGTGATGAACCCGACGCGCCGCGCGCTGTCGGTGCTGTGTCGGGTCAGGTGGGGGATGCACCGCTTGGTTGGTACAACGCGGTGCAGGCACCGCTGAACGGGTTGACACCGCAGCAGTGGTGGGCGGCGTTGCGTGCGGGCATCACCCGTGTGCTGGCTTTGCCGCCGGAGGTCCGCGAGGAGGCCCGCACTCGCGCGGGTGTCACGGTCGACGCTGTGATCAGAGCCCGAAACGCTGCTGCGGTTTCG
>JBPBQU010000110.1:0-2946 GCA_050955085.1 Janthinobacterium lividum
GGTCAGCTGCCCTACGTCGACGGGAAACTGCCCGCCACGGGCAAGGTCGGCGCCACCGTCGACCCCGAAGCGGCCCGGGGTTACGCAGCGACCTGCGCACTCAACGCCATCGCGGCCGTCGTGAGTGTGCTGGACAGCGTCGACGACATCACTCAGATCGTGAAGGTCGTCGGGTTCGTCGCCAGTGACCCGTCCTTCACCGCCCAGCCGGGTGTCATCAACGGCGCCAGCGACCTTCTCAAGGAGATCTTCGGTGACGCCGGTGCGCACGCGCGCAGCGCCGTGGGGGTCGCCGTCCTGCCGCTCGACTCCCCCGTGGAGGTCGAGCTTGTGGTGCGTGTCCGTACCTGAACCGTGGTCAGGTGGCCCGGTCACCGACCGGGCCACCTGTGTCCTGCAGGCCAACCCGGGGCCCATGACCCTCGAGGGCACCAACACCTGGGTGCTCAGCGAACCGGGTTCCTCCACCGCGGTCGTCGTCGACCCCGGTGAGGACGACCCCGCGCACCGCGCCGCGATCGCGGCCGTGATCGGGGGCCGCCGGGTGGCGCTCGTCGTCGTGACCCACCACCACCGGGATCACGTCGGCGGTCTCGACGCCTTCACAGCCGAACACCCGTGCGAGGTCGTGCGCTGCACCGACGTCGCGGACGGTGCGGAGCGAGACGTCGACGGCCTGGTGCTGCGGTTCGTGCACTCCCCCGGGCACACGTCCGACTCGCTCTCGATCCAGCTCGCCGACGGGTCGTTGCTCTCGGGGGACACCCTTCTCGGTCGCGGCAGCACCGTCATCGCCGCGGACGGGGACCTCGGGGACTACCTCGCGACGATGCGAAAACTGCTCCGTACCGCTCCGACGACGCTCCTGCCCGGCCACGGCTCGGCCCGGCCCGACGCCGCAG
Organism: Janthinobacterium lividum; assembly: GCA_050955085.1. Classification (GTDB taxonomy): domain Bacteria; phylum Actinomycetota; class Actinomycetes; order Actinomycetales; family Kineococcaceae; genus Kineococcus. The sequence goes on from JBPBQU010000110.1 coordinate 903, forward strand.
CGGCCCTCGCCACCCAGCTGGCGCACCGGTTGGATCGACTCGGCCAGGTCGGGGCTGCCGTGGACGCGGGAGCCCGCTCCCTCGACGAGATCGTCGTCGCGGTGCACGGATCGTTGGAACCTACGCTCGCCCGCGCGGCCCGGTCCTCGATCCAGGCCCAGCTGACACACCTCGGGGTGGAGTTGGGACGGTAGACCGGGGATCGAGACCTTCACTCAGGCCCGATCGCGCGTCAGCGGGCGCGTTTGCTCAGCCGTTCGAGGTCGTGCAGGACGACAGCGCGGGCCTCGAGGCGCAGCCAGCCACGGGACGCGAAGTCCGCGAGCGCCTTGTTCACCGTCTCCCGAGAGGCCCCGACGAGCTGGGCGAGCTCCTCCTGGGTCAGGTCGTGCGCAACGAGCAACCCGTCGGCGATGGGCCGACCGAAGCGGCGCGAGAGGTCGAGCAGCGCCTTCGCCACCCGCCCCGGCACGTCGGTGAAGACGAGGTCCGCGAGGGCGATGTTGGTGCGACGCAAGCGCTGGGCCAGCGCCTGCAGGAGGTGCCGGGCGACCTCGGGACGCCGGGCCAACCAGCTCAGCATGTCGTCGTGACCGAGCGCGACGAGGTCGGCCTCGGAGACTGCGCGGGCCGAACTCGTACGCGGTCCCGGATCGAAGAGGGACAGCTCGCCGAACATCTCACCCGGGCCCAGCACGGCGAGGAGGTTCTCGCGACCGTCGGGCCAGCTGCGGACGAGCTTGATCTTCCCGGTACGGACGACGTAGACGCGGTCGCCGGGCTGGCCCTCGGCGAACAACTGCTGACCGCGTTCGAGGTGGACCGCCTCCATCGACTCGAGCAGCTCCGCGGCGGCGGAGTCGTCGAGGGCGGCGAAGAGCGGGGCCCGTCGGACGACGTCGCCGAAGCGTTCCGTGCCCGGTCTCTCGGTCCCGACGCGTTCGGTACTGGAGCTCTCCGTAGCGATGCGTTCGCTGCCGGCTCGGCCGGCGGCCAGTCGTTCAGCAGCGACTCGTTCGGTAGCGACTCGTTCGGTAGTGAGTCGTTCGGTAGTGAGTCGTTCGGTAGTGAGTCGTTCGCTGCCGACACCGCTGTCGACCTGCCCGTGTTCCACCACCGAACCCCCGCTCCGAACCTGTGCGCCGAGCCTCTTCGTCGGCAGCTCCGCGGCCGTACCCTGCACGCGGAGTCAGTCTGCCGCACCGCGGTCCTCCCAGCTCGGCCGAACCGCTGGCAGAAACCCGGAGGACTCCGGAGAGGATGCAGCCTGTCAGAGCGCGCGCGTGCCGAACAGGGCCCGATAACGCTCACATAGGACGTCGGTGGCCAGCGCGAGCTCCGCGCGCAGGGCGCCGTCGTAGTCGGCGAGTCGACGTCCGGTGGCGACCAGCTCACGCAGCCGCTCCGGCAACTCTCCCCGACCCAGGATGTCCTCGTCGAAGAGGAGCCCGTCCAACGCATGGTCGGGGTCGAGAACATGGGCCACGAGTGAGGGCAGCAGCTCCCCGCCTGCCGGTGACCCGGTGAAGAAGACGTCGAGCGGACCCCCGTGGGTGCCCGCTTCGAGGGGGACCGCGAGCGCGTCGGGGGCGACGACGCTCGCGACGAGGAGGTCACGACGGGCCCGGACGAGGCGTGACCAGAGCTGAACCCGAATGCACTCCTCGGCCAGCAGTTGACGACGGCGGAGCAACGCGGGAAGCGGCAGTTCGGTCAACTCGCGCTGGATGCGCTCGACGCGGCGCAGCTCGGCCCGTCGCAGCGGTTGCCCGACCCCCTTGTGCGCCGGGAACGGCTCGCCGTCACGCACGTCCGCGTGCCAGGACACCTCCGGGCCTGCCGTGCCGTTCGTCTCGCCGTCTCGTCGCACCATGACCACCGTGTCGTCCCCCCGCGCAGGGCCCTTGACCTGCGACGGGGCACCGTCACCCTCCCGGTGCAGAGCTGTCACCCGCTCGCGCGTGCGGTGCTGGACGGTGGCACCGGGCGAACACCCCGCAACGTCCCCGCAACGCCACGTAACCTCATGGGGTGGACAGCCCCG
>JBPBQU010000111.1:0-2937 GCA_050955085.1 Janthinobacterium lividum
CGCCGCCTCGGGGTGGTACTGCACGGAGAACGCGGGGATGTCGAGGCAACGCAACCCCTCGACGACCCCGTCGTTCAACCCGACGTGGCTGACCTCGGCCCGCCCGTAGGGGGTGTCGCGGACCTCACCCGCGCGGCCCGCGACGGCGAAACCGTGGTTGTGCGCGGTGATCTCCACCCTGCGGGTCGCGAGGTCCATGACGGGCTGGTTGACCCCGCGGTGGCCGTACTTGAGCTTGTAGGTACCGAAACCCAGCGCGCGGCCCAGCAGCTGGTTGCCGTAACAGATTCCGAAGAACGGCACCCTGCGTTCGAGCACGCCCCGCAGGACCTCGATCTCGTGGGTCGCCGCGGCCGGATCCCCCGGGCCGTTGGAGAAGAACACACCGTCGGGGACGGACCCGTCGGGGCCGGCGGTCAGGACCTGCTCCAACGTCGCGCTCGAGGGCAGGACGGTCACCTCGATCCCGCGCTCCGCGAGGCGCTGCGGGGTCATCGACTTGATGCCGAGGTCCAGCGCGGCGACGGAGAACCGCCGTTCCCCCTGCGCCGCGACGACGTAGGCCGCATCCGTGCTGACGAGGGAGGCGAGGTCGGTGCCGGCCATGTCGGGGGCGGCCGTGACGAGGGCGAGGAGTTCCTCGACCGGGCGGGAGGCCGCGGTGCCGGAGAACACGCCGACCTTCATCGCCCCGCGTTCGCGCAGGTGACGGGTGAGCGCCCGGGTGTCCACCCCGCAGATCCCGACGACACCCTGGGCGTCGAGTTCGTCGCCCAGCGAGCGGCGCGAGCGCCAGTTCGACGGGACTCGCGCCGGGTCGCGCACCACATACCCCGCGACCCAGATCTTCGCGGATTCCTGGTCCTCGTCGTTGTACCCGGTGTTCCCGACGTGCGGGGCGGTCATCACGACGACCTGGCGGTGGTAGCTGGGGTCGGTGAGGGTTTCCTGGTACCCGGTCATCGCGGTGGAGAACACGGCCTCCCCGAGCGTCTGACCGACCCGGCCGTAGGCCTCACCACGAAACGTGCGGCCGTCCTCGAGGACGAGGACCGCGGGTTCCCGTCGCACCGCTTCGCGCGCGTTCACCGCGTACCTCCGTCGTTGCCCGACCGCCTGCGCACGAGTTCCTCCACTTGTTCCGCGAACGCGGCACCCTCAGCGGGATGACGCGGTTTCACCCCGGTGTCGACGATCCGGTCACCGAGTTTCCAGCGCACGATCACGAGCCCGTTTCCTTTACCCATCCATTTGCCGACCATGCCCGGACCGTGCCCGACACCCACCACGTCGGCGGCCGGGACGACGAAGGAGCGGGCCCCCTGGCGCAGGAACCCGATGCCCTCCTCGACGAATCCGAGCACGACGGCGCTGCGCATCCCCAACCCGTGGGCCGCGATCCGGTCGAGCGCGTTCTCCGCGTCCGTCGTGGACACGTAGGTGCCTTCGAGACCGTCGCGCAGGCTCTTCCAGTTCTTCGATCCGATGGGACGGGGCAGCTGCGTCCGCTGGCGCAGCGCGCGACCGCGATATCCCATGAACATCATCCGCCACAGCACGAGGAGCGCCACGACGAGGACGACGACCGCCAACCACCTCATGGGGTCACCTCTTCGACGAGTTCACCCGCGAGCACCGTGGCCCGTCCCCGCAGGAACGTCGCCACCACCCGGCCGGGGAGCTCCATGCCGCGAAACGGGGAGTTCCGCCCGGCGGTGGACATCGTGGCGGGGTCGACGGTCCAGCGGGCGGCCGGGTCGATGAGGACCAGGTTCGCGGGGCTGCCGACGGTGAGCGCCCGACCGTGGCCGGGCAGCCGGCCGATGCGGGCGGGCGCGAACGACATCCGGTCCGCGATCTGCTCCCAGCCCAGCAGGCCCGAGTCGACCATGGTGTGCTGCACCACCGAGAGGGCGGTCTCCAGCCCCGTCATGCCCATCGCGGCCGCGGCCCACTCACAGTCCTTGGCCTCGACGGGGTGCGGCGCGTGGTCGGTCGCGACGACGTCGATCGTCCCGTCGGCGAGCCCTTCGCGGACCGCCTCGACGTCGGCCTGGGTGCGCAGGGGCGGGTTCACCTTGTAGACCGGGTCGTAACCGCGCACGAGTTCGTCGGTGAGGAGCAGGTGGTGCGGGGTCACCTCGGCCGTGACCTGGACGCCGCGCGCCTTGGCCCAGCGGACGATGTCGACGGCGCCCCTGGTCGAGAGGTGGCAGACGTGCAGGCGGGAGCCGACGTGGTCGGCGAGCAGCACGTCCCGCGCGATGATCGCCTCCTCGGCGACGCTGGGCCAGCCGCGCAGGCCGAGGACGGCGGAGACGGCGCCCTCGTTCATCTGCGCGTCCTGGGTGAGCCGTGGTTCCTGGGAGTGCTGGGCGATGACGCCGTCGAAGGCCTTCACGTACTCCAGCGCCCGGCGCATGAGCACGGCGTCCGAGACGCAGTGCCCGTCGTCGGAGAAGACGCGCACTCCCGCAGCGGAATCGGCCATCGCGCCGAGTTCTGCGAGTTGCTGCCCCGCGAGGCCGACCGTGACGGCGCCGACGGGACGGACGTCGACCCAGCCCGCGTCCTCCCCGAGGCGCTGGACCTGCTCCACCACCCCCGCGGTATCGGCGACGGGGTAGGTGTTGGCCATCGCGAACACCGACGTGTAGCCGCCTCGCGCCGCAGCGCGGGAACCGGACTCCACCGTCTCCGCGTCCTCCCGGCCCGGCTCGCGCAGGTGGGTGTGCAGGTCCACCAGGCCGGGGAGGGCGATGAGACCGGTCGCGTCGAGGACGGTGACCCCGGTGTCCACCCCGACAGCCTCGGAGCGGGCCTTGGCAGTGGCCTCGGAGCGGCCCTGGCCGGCCCCGGAGAGGCCCTGGCCGAGCGCGGCGATCTCGCCGTCGCGCAGCAGCAGGTCAACGGGTTCGGCACCCAGCAGCCGCACGT
>JBPBQU010000112.1:0-2905 GCA_050955085.1 Janthinobacterium lividum
CCTCCACGTCCGTGAAACGTACCTCTCCACCGTCGGCGCGAAATGGATCACCAAGGAGCTGCCCATCCCAGCCGGCGACTGAACACCAACCCCCCACCACACGGTCCCCGCCGCTGGGGTTTCCCAGCGGCGGGTGCCGTCGGCGGTGCACCAGACGCGGTGGTGACCCGCCTCCGGTTCCTCGGGATGTGCACAGGGTGGCGGTGAAACGTGGCGGTGCCGTGGCAGCGTGGAGGGGGTAAGTTCCGGGCATGGCCGACGCCCGGGTTCACCAGCTGCTCGCCTCCACGCGCTACGTGTCGCTGACGACGTTCCGCAAGGACGGCCGAGCCGTGCCTTCCCCTCTGTGGATCGCCTCCTCGGGGTTCCGGCTGGTCATGGTCACCGGGACCCAGACGGGGAAGATCAAGCGGTTGCGTCGCGAGGAGAGGGTGCTCGTCGCACCGTGCACCGCCCGTGGACGGGCGTTCGGTGAGAGCGTCGAGGCGCGGGGTCGACTGCTCGACCCCGCGGACAACGCCACCGTTGCCATGGCCATGATTGCCAAGTACGGCTGGCAGTTCCGGGCCGTGCGGGGGATCGAGACGGTGCTGCAGTCATGGGGACGTTTCGACGGTGACTTCACCGCCATCGAACTCCGCCTCTAGAAACCTACCCGTCCTCAACCGACAGACGCGCCTCCTCGACTCCACGACCGGTGGCGATGAACGGGATCTCGGCCGCCAGAGCGGCGACGACGCGTGGCGCCAGCTCCTCGAAACCCGTCACGCTCACGTCCGCCCTGCGCGTGGTCGTCCCGGTGGTGCGGGCGCGCCAGGTCCCGGTGATCTCCCCGTCGACGAGCAGGATTCCGGGGGCTGCGATGGCTTTCCACACCGCAGAACGCCTGACCTTCTCGGGTAGGACGAGGTCGCGGTCACGCGCCTGCAACCATGGGTCCCCGGGGGGCAGGAGTCGCACGAGATCGAGCGGTGGTGCGGACAGCAGTGCGTCCACGTCACCGTTCAGTTGCCACCCGGTTCGGCCCTCGACGGAGACTTCGCTGACGTCGTCGGGCCAGACCGGGTTCAGTTCCGCGGTCGAGGTCCCCAGGTAGGTCGCGACGTCGGCGGGGGTGGCCGGCCCGAGCAGTCGCAGGTAGCGGCGCACGAGTTCGTCGGTCCCGGTGGCGCGCTCGGGCACCTCGACCCCGGGCAGCAACCGGAACTCGGTGCTCCGACCGTCGCGCAGGAGTTCGGCACCGCCCGCGAGACCCGCGTTCTGCAGCACCGACCCCGCGACGTGGCGGGCACCGCAGGGTAGACAGTCGTAGGACAGGGCGTCGCGTATGCGCGTCGTGACTCCCTGCGAGAGTTCTGAGGTGTTGAACCGACCGGTTCGCTCGGAGAGGACCGCGTGCACTGCCCGCGCGGTCTCGGCGAGGGCGGCCAACCCCCCGCGTGTTCCCTCCGTGATGCGAGGGTTGTTGATCCGCCGGGTGGCGTCGGTGTCGGAAAGGGGCCACATCGCGGCAGTGAGGAATCCCAGGTCGGCGCGCCGGTGCAGCGCAGGTGCGCCGCGGACACCCCAGACGAGGACGAGTTCGTCGTCCGGGTCTCCACCCCGCAGGGCGATCGCAGTGGCCGCGGCCGGGGTGGGGACGTCCAGGACACCCAGCTCGGTGATGGCCAGCTCGTGGGCGGGAACGGCGTCGCGCGACCGGGTCAGCTGCTGGGCGTGGGCACGGAACGCCAGGACCTGAGCTCTGCTCACGGTGGGGACGACGCCACGGGTCACGGGTGCAGTCCAGCGTGCGCTGCAGGTCGACGGCAAGCCGGTGCGCGGGCGGGTGGTCAGCGATCCCCGGAGGTGTCGTCGGCGCCGAGCTGTCGGCTCACCTCATCGAGGGCCGCCAGACCGATGACGACCTCGGTGGCCGGGCGCAGTGGGGAGTGCAGTTCACCGGCGCCGACGCGCAGGGCGACCTCGATGGCGGAGTGGAAGAGTGCCCCGTGGGCGATCGGCGCCGGGTCGGTCCAGGAGCTCGAGCGGGTGCCGTCGGCGGAGGTGAGGACGACGTCACCGGGCATGAAGAACGGCCCCGGCAGGGTCAGCGTGGCGGCCGTGCCCGAGATGACGGCCGTGGTCGGGGTCCGGGTGAGCAGCGTCGTGTGCAGGACCGACTGGGCACCTCCGCGGTGCGCCAACAGCATGGATGCCTGGCCGTTGACGCCGCTGGCGGCGTTCTCACCCGAGGCCAGCACGCGCTCGGCCGGCCCGAGGACCCACGTCGCCAGCGCGGTGCAGTAAGAACCCAGATCCAGCAACGAACCGCCGGCCGCCGCGGGGTCGAGGATGCGGTGCGGCGGGTGGAACTGTTCACCGTGGTCGGCCAGCACCGAGCGGACCTCGCCGAGCAACCCGTTCTCGAGGACCCGGCGCACCACGTCGAAGCGGGGGAGGAACAGCGTCCAGAACGCCTCGGCGCAGAACACCCCCTGCGCGACAGCGGCTTCGGAGATCTCCAGGGCCTGTGCCGCGTCGAGTCCGAGGGGTTTCTCCACGAGGACGTGCTTGCCCGCCGCGATCGCCAGCAGCGCCCCGCGGCGGTGGGCGGCGTGCGGGGTCGCGACGTAGACGACGTCGACGTCGGGGTCGGCCACCAGTGCCTCGGCCGAACCGTGGGCACGCGCGATCCCCGTCCCGACCGCGTCGGCGAAGCGTCGGGCGGTCACGTCGGTGCGGGAGCCCACCGCGACGACCTGTTGGTCGGTGTGGGCGCGCAGCGACGCCACGAACCGCTGCGCGATCCAACCCGTGCCCAGCACCCCCCAACGCAGGACGGGGACGGAGCGGGGGTCGGGTCGGCGGGGTCCCGGCAGTGTCACCGGGAACCTCGAGGTCGGGGAGCTGCCGGGGTGAGGCG
>JBPBQU010000113.1:0-2904 GCA_050955085.1 Janthinobacterium lividum
ACCCGAGGAGCTTACGGCCGTCCACCCGTTGCCGTGGTGTACGGCGCGGCGGGTCGGCAGCGGAACGACCTGGGTGCGCCCGACAGGGACCACGACATCGTCCGACGCGGGACATCGTCCGACGCGGGACATCGTCCGACGCGAGACATCGTCCGACGCGAGACACAGGAGGATGATGCAGGGGTGAACTCGCAGACGACCACACATTCGCCCGCGTCGGCCGAGGCAGCACCGGACACCGTCGACGTAGTGCTGGACACCTTGACACCCGAGGCCGGTGAGGCCCCGGACACCCGCGATGCGCAGACCGCTGCCGAGGACGCCAAGTCCCACCGTTCCACCCCCCGCTCGGCGGCTTTCCGCAAGTTCATCGCCACCGGCTGGGGGCCCCGGGACCCCGAGGACCTCGACCTCGCCGCGGCGGCACCCTTCGCGGCCCGACGGCGAGAGGTGCTCTCCGCGCTCTTCCCGCACGAGGTCCTCGTGATCCCGGCCGGGGTGATGGTCCGTCGATCCAACGACACCGACTACCGCTTCCGACCGCATTCGGCGTTCGCGCACCTCACCGGCCTGGGCACCGACCGGGAAGCCGACGCCGTGCTCGTCCTGCACCCGGTAACGGGCGCCGAGGGTCACGACGCGATCCTCTACGTCCGCCCTCAGGGCAGCCGCGACTCCGAGGAGTTCTTCGTCAGCGCCCGCTACGGCGAGCTGTGGGTCGGCCCGCGCCCGACGCTGCAGGCCCAGAGCGCCAACACCGGGATCGGTTGTCACGACATCGCCGTCCTGACCGACGAGCTCGGGACGAGCCTGGGGCGTGCCTCGACGACCGGGTTGCGCCTGGTCCCGGACGCCGACCCCGCGATCACCGCCCTCCTGAGCCCCCTGCGACCGGGTGCGGCCGAGCAGCGCGCGGAGGTCGACGAGGAGTTCGTCACGGCGCTCTCCGAGCTCCGTCTGGTCAAGGACTCCTACGAGGTCGACCAGCTGCGCCTCGCCGTAGCGGCCAGCGCGAAGGGGTTCGAGAAGATCCTCGCCGTGCTACCCGACGCCGTCGGCCACCCGCGCGGGGAACGGCTCGTCGAAGCCACCTTCGACGCCACCGCCCGCGTGGAGGGCAACGGCGTGGGATACGAGACGATCTCCGCGGCCGGGGACCACGCCTGCACGCTGCACTGGATCCGCAACGACGGCCCGATCCGCTCGGGTGACCTGCTGCTCGTCGATGCCGGTGTCGAGGTGGACTCCCTCTACACCGCCGACGTGACCCGCACGCTGCCGGTCGACGGGACCTTCACCGAGGCCCAACGCCGCGTGTACCAGGCGGTGCTCGACGCAGCCGACGCCGCGTTCGCCGTGGCGAAACCCGGGGTGACGTTCCGCGAGGTGCACGAGGCGGCGATGAAGGTCGTCGCGCAACGGTTGTCCGCGTGGGGCATGTTGCCCGTCGACGCCGCCACCTCCCTGGAACCCGAAGGCCAGTACCACCGCCGCTGGATGGCCCACGGGACGAGCCACCACCTCGGCCTCGACGTCCACGACTGCGCGCAGGCCCGCCGAGAGATGTACCTCGATGCCGAGCTGCGCCCGGGCATGGTCTTCACGATCGAACCGGGCATCTACGTCAAGGCAGAGGATGAACTCGCTCCCCTCGAGCTGCGCGGGATCGGCGTGCGCATCGAGGACGACGTCCTCGTCACGCAGGACGGGGTGGAGAACCTCAGCGCCGCTGTCCCCCGCGACCCCGACGACATCGAGGCCTGGATAGCCCGGTCGCGGGGCTGACCCCGGCTCGGACAGGTTGAGGACGGGCCGGAAGGTCAGACCAGAAGAGGCCCCCACCGCGTCGCGGTGGGGGCCCTAGCCTTGCGTAGCAAGTCCGTCAGGACTGCTCGTCGCGCGCCTTCATCTCGGCCGCACGGCGCGCCTGGCGCTGCTCTTCCATCTTCTCTGTATACGTCGGACCGGACAGGTCCGGCTCCCGCACGCCCTCATCGTCGACAGGCGGCGGCGGTTGCTCGACCGGAGCACTGCCCGGCACCGGCGGAGGCAGGTATCCCGACGGCGTGGCCCCCGGGCGTGCACCCGGATCCGGCGCCCCCCACGAGGGCCGCGCCGGGTACGAGGCTGGATCGGGGCTGCCGGCTCGACCGAAACCGTTGGGTAGTTTCGCGAGCACCTCCCGCGCCTGAGCGACCAGCTGCGGAAGGCACAGAACGGTGTACTCGGAGGCGACGATCTGACTGGAGGAGGTGAAGTCCCGACGACCGCGGGTCAGCGCGAAGGAGATGACGCCGAAGAGCATCCCGAAGCCGGCACCCACCAGGAGTCCGGTGAACAGCGCCCCACTGCCGCCACCGCCGAACACCGACAACATCAACCCGATCAGCAACCCGAACCAGGCGCCCGACGCCGCACCCGCACCGGCCGCCCGGCCGTAGGTGAGACGACCCGTGACGCGCTCGACCATCTGCAGGCCGTTGCCCACGATGGTGACGTTCTGCACGGGGAAGTGCTCATCCGAGAGGAAGTCCACAGCGCGCTGCGCCTCCGAGTACGTGGCGTAGCGGCCGATCGCCTCCCCCTGCGCAGGCATGGGAGTGGTGATCCGCTGCGAGCCACCCATGGGCCCGAGGTTCGACATGACAGCTTCCCTACCGATTCCTGCTGGACCCGCGCACGGGGCGCGGGCTCGGGATCGTGCGACCCCACGATGACCTCAACGCGGCGCCCGCGCCGGACGTGCCCGTCTCAGGCACTACGGCGCTTGGCTCCCGCACGTCGGCTCGCGTCGTTCTCACTGCTGGCGCCGGCGGTGCTCAGCTCGCCGCCGGTGGACTCCAGGTGCGCCCGGACGAACCAGTGGAACTGCTCGAGCTGACCGGCCTGACCAATGAGCAGGTC
>JBPBQU010000114.1:0-2867 GCA_050955085.1 Janthinobacterium lividum
CTGGTGAACGGTAAAGCACCGTATCGCTGCCTGGACGTTCCGCACGGGAACACCTTCGACGGGAACCGGTTGCAGATCTTCGACTGCAACGGAGCGCCTGCCCAGAAGTTCACCCTGAACTGACCGACAGCAGCTCAGGGTGCGCTGGGCGTCCATCGGCGCACCCTGAGCTCACTCAACCTCGACCACTCCCCACGGCGGGAGTTCCCACTCGTCGAAGGGACCGGTCCGCGGTGCTCAGACGAGGCGGGTCGTCCAACCGTGGGTGTCCTCGGCGCGGCCGTACTGGATGTCGAGAAGCGTCTTCCGGATCGACGTCGTAACCTCACCCGCCTCGGTCCCGTGGGCGAGCTCACCGTCGACGGAGACGAGCTTGCCGACCGGCGTCACGACCGCAGCCGTACCGCAGGCGAAGACCTCGGTGATGCGGCCGGACGCCACCCCGTCGCGCCACTCGTCGATGCTGATGCGTCGCTCGGTCACCTGGTGTCCGAGGTCCCTGCCGAGGTCGATGATCGAGGAGCGGGTGATTCCCTCCAGGATCGTGCCCGTGAGTTCTGGGGTGATGATCGACCCGTCGTCGAGGACGAAGTAGAGGTTCATCCCGCCGAGTTCCTCGACGTAGGTGTGTTCCGCCGCATCGAGGAAGCAGACCTGGTCGCAGCCGTGTTCGTAGGCCTCTTCCTGGGCCGCCAGGCTCGCGGCATAGTTCCCGCCACACTTGGCCGAACCCGTACCGCCCATGGAGGCCCGGCTGAAGTTCTCCGACAACCAGATCGAGACTGGTTTGACCCCGCCCGGGAAATAACTGCCCGCGGGTGAGGCGATGACCATGAACTTCACCTCGTGCGCCGAACGCACACCGAGGAACGCCTCGGTGGCGACCATGAAGGGCCGCAGGTAGAGCGAGGACTCCCCGCCCGTGGGAACCCACGCCGCGTCGGCACGGACGAGCTGGGTGACCGCTTCGAGGAACATCTGCTCGGGCACCTCGGGCAGGGCGAGGCGCGCGGCGGAGCGCGCCATACGCGCCGCGTTCGCCTCCGGACGGAAGGACCAGACGCTGCCGTCGTCGTGGCGGTAGGCCTTGAGTCCCTCGAAGATCTCCTGCGCGTAATGCAGGACGGCCGCGGCCGGGTCCAACTGGAGCGGGCCGTAGGGGACGACGGCCGTGTCGTGCCAGCCGACACCTTTCGTCCAGGTTGCCGTGGCCATGTGGTCGGTGAAGAACTTCCCGAACCCGGGCGCCGCGAGGATCTCGGCACGGCGTCCGGCTGCTACGGGCGCCGCCGACTGGATCAGCGCGAACTCGAGAGCGGACGTCGTGGTAGTCATGCGCGGTCTCCTCGCACGTGGTGGATGTATCTCGACGGTACTCCGTCGTGGTCAGGGGTTCAGCAGGGCATTGCTGTCGGACGGCTGCCGGTCGGCTGCCGGTCGGCTGCCGATCACAGGTGACGGGTCAGGCGGTGGCGAGCTCGGCCAGCGCGTCGCCCACGGCCGACGTCGGACGGGTCCCGACCTCCCCGGCGGCCCGGCGGGACAGGTCGGCCGTCACCGCTGCCTCGACACGGGCGGCCGCCGCGGGCATCCGCAGGTGCTCGAGCATCAGCGCCACGGAGAGGACTGCCGCGGTCGGGTCGGCGAGCTGCTTCCCGGCGATGTCCGGGGCCGACCCGTGGACCGGCTCGAACATGCTGGGAGCGGTGCGGTCGGGGTTGACGTTGCCGGACGCAGCGAGCCCGATGCCACCCGTGACGGCGGCCGCGAGGTCGGTGAGGATGTCGCCGAAGAGGTTGTCGGTGACGATCACGTCGAACCGCGACGGATCCGTGACCAGGAAGATGGTCGCGGCGTCGACGTGGAGATAGTCGACGACGACGTCGGGGAACTCCGCACCGACGGCCTCGACCGTGCGCCGCCACAGGTGCCCCGCGTACACGAGGACGTTGTGCTTGTGCACCAGCGTGAGTTTGCGTCGCGGACGTGCTGCGGCACGGGCGAAGGCGTCGCGCACCACGCGCTCCACGCCGAAGGCCGTGTTGACGCTGACCTCGGTCGCGATCTCCGCGGGCGTACCCACCCGCAAGGCCCCGCCGTTGCCGACGTAGGGACCTTCGGTGCCCTCGCGGACGACGACGAAGTCGATGTCACCCGGGGTGGCCAACGGCGACGCGGCACCCGGGTAGAGCTTGGAGGGTCGCAGGTTCACGTAGTGCTCGAGGGCGAAGCGGAGCTTCAACAACAGACCGCGTTCGAGAACGCCACTGGGCACGCTCGGGTCACCGACGGCCCCCAGCAGGATCGCGTCCTGGCTGCGGATCTCCTCGAGCACGGAGTCGGGCAGGGTCTCACCCGTGCGGTGGTAGAGGCGGGCGCCGAGGTCGTACTCGGTCAGTTCGAGTGTCACAGCACTCGGGTCGAGGACCGCTGCGAGGACCTTCAGCGCCTCGGCTGTGACCTCCTGGCCGATGCCGTCGCCAGGGATGACCGCGAGTCGCAGAGTGTCCACCATGCGGGGCAGGGTAGCCGGATCCGAAGACCCCCCGTCCAGCATGCGGTCATCGCGTCCCACCGGGTGAGACGACCGGGTAGGGCGTCGAGCCACGGATCCTCGGTGTCGCCAACACGCCGGCGCGGTTGGTGGTGGAGCGCCCGGCGGGCCGCGGGGACCTCGCTGGTGGCAGGCATCGCGTCCCGAGGTGCGGTGGCACCGGCTCGGCCGGCGGATGGAGGGGATTCGCCGACGCCGGTCTCCTCCCGCACTTGGACCAAAGTATTACCTCAGCGTCACCATTACGGCACCATTAGTGACGGCCGCGATCGCCGCGGACTTCTGAGGGAGGATCTCAGGTGCATCACCACCG
>JBPBQU010000115.1:0-2864 GCA_050955085.1 Janthinobacterium lividum
GCGCGTGCCGCGGCCCGTTGTGGCGCTGAGGTGCGGCTGGGTGCGCCGATGACCCGGTCAGCTCTGCCCGTTGGCGATGGGCCCGCGGACGGGGTCGTCCTTGTAGATGTCCTTGATGTTCTCCTGGGTGACCAGCGCCGGGACGAGGAAGTCGGTGGGGATCTTGGTCTTCCCGTTGTCCGATTCACCGTTGGTGATGTCCACCGTCTTGCCGGCCGCGAGCTGTTTCACGATCTCGATCGAGGCGCTGACCTGGGCCAACGTGGGCTTGTCGACGGTGCTGTACTGCACGCCGTCCACGATGAGCTTGATGCTCTCGGGGTCGGAGTCCTGCCCCGTCATCGGCGGGACGGGCTTGCCGGCGTTGGTGACGGACGTGATCAGCGCACGCGCGATCGTGTCGTTGGGGGAGAGCACACCGTCCAGAGTCGCGCTGGAGTAGTTGGCGGTGAGGATGGAGTCCATCCGGTTCTGGGCGGTCTTGGGGTCCCACCCCTGCGTCGCCGTCTGCTGGAAGCTGGTCTGACCCGAGGGCACGACGAGGGTCCCGTCGTCGATCTTCGGCTGGAGCACACTCATCGCGCCTTCGAAGAAGATGCGGGCGTTGTTGTCGTCGGGAGAGCCGGCGAAGAGCTCGACGTTGTACGGGGCGGCGTGGCCGGCCTTGGCCTCGAGGCCCGTGAGCAGGCTCTGACCTTGCAGCTCACCGACCTTGGTCGGCTGGAAGGTCACCAGGTAATCGACATCGGAGGTGTTCGTCAGCATCCGGTCGTAGGAGATGATCGGGATACCGGCGGCCTTGGCCTGGGCCAGCTGCGTACCCAGCTGAGATCCGTCGATCGGCCCGACGATGAGCGCCTTCGCACCTCGAGTGATGAGGGCGGAGATCTGACTCTGCTGTTCGGCGACGCCTGCGTTGGCGAACTGCACCTGGCTGGTGAAACCTGCCTTTTTCAGCAGGTCGGGGAACAGCCGCTCGGCGTCCTCCCAGTTCTGGCTGGTCTTCTGCGGAAGGGCGACGCCGATGAGGCTTCCAGCCGCGAAGCCCTTGGCTGCGCTGCTTCCGCTGGCGCTGGGCTCGGAGGTGGAGTCGGTGCGCTGACTGCACCCGGACACGGTCAGGGCGAGGCCGGCGGCTCCGGCGGCCGAGAACGAGAGGAACTTGCGGCGAGCGATGTTGCTCATGGTGAGAGTTACTCCATCTACGTGGTGGAACCGGTTGGTCCGCCGGCGATCACCGACGGTCAGACGTGTGGCGGTATTCGTCGAACGGGCTGTTACTGCCGGGTTGAACTGAGCGGGGGTTCGGCCGCGGGCTGCACGGGCGGAGGTGGGCCTTCCTGCCCCGTCCTCGGGTCACGACGCAGGCCACGCATGAGTAGGCCCATGATCGAGGGTTTGCCCTGCCGCTTGTTGTAGACGTCGAGGGCGACGGCCAGCAGCAGAACGAGCCCCTTGATGACCTGGGTGTATTGGGCTTCGACGCCCATCAGCTGAAGGCCATTGTTCAGGACCGCGATCACCAGACCACCGACCACCGAGGCGACGACGGTGCCGATGCCACCCGAAACGGCGGCGCCTCCGATGAAGACCGCGGCAATCGCGTCGAGTTCCCATCCGGTTCCGTCGTAGGCTCCGGAGGAGGTCGAGCGCCCGACGAAGACGACCGCGGCCACCCCGGCCAGGAACCCCATGTTGGTCATGACGAAGAAGTTGACCCGGCGCACGTTCACACCCGTCAGTACGGCGGCCGCCCGGTTGCCGCCGACGGCGTAGACGTGCCGGCCGAGCGGCGTCTTGGCCGCGATGAAGGCGTAGATGACCACCAGGACGAGCAGGATGATTCCCGCGATGGGGAACGAGCGCCCGACCGGTGCGGAGGCGAACAGGTAGGTCGCCACCAGGATGGCTGCCCCCAGCAGGACGAGCTTGACGACGATCGCATAGACGGGGCCCGCAGGGGCGCCCAGTCGTAACGCGTTGCGCCGCTTTCGCAACTCGCTGGTGACCAGTAGCACCAGCCCGAGCAGCCCGAGCAGGACGGTCAAATTGTTGAAACCGGTGTCGGGGCCGACCTCGGGCAGGGATGCGGTGCCGAAGTAGATGATCTGTTCCGGAACCGGGATCGTCGTGGAGTCACCGATCACCTGGTTCAGGCCACGGAAAAGCAGCATCCCGGCCAGGGTGACGATGAAGGCAGGAATGCCGACGACCGCCACCCAGAAACCCTGCCAGGCACCTACGAGGATCGCCACGATCAGCCCGAGCAGGATCGCGAGGTAGGGGGGAACGCTACCGTCCTGGATGAGCTTGGCGACCACCACCCCGACGAAGGCGGCCACCGATCCGACGGAGAGGTCGATATGCCCGGCGATGATGACCAGGACCATGCCGACGGCAAGGATGAGCACGTAGGCGTTGCCCTGGATGATGTTGATGATGTTGCCCGGAGTCAGGGCGACGTCCGTCTTGTACTGGAAGAACACCAGCAGCAGGACGAGGGCGATCACCATGCCGAACTGACGCAGGTTTCGACTGACCAGCTCTCCGACCTGTCGGGCTTGGCTGGGCGGCCCGGCGCTGGCCGGTGCCGGACTGACTGCACTGCTCATCAGGCGGCTCTCCTGTCGAGGGTCATGAGCCTGAGAAGGCTCTCTTGATCCGCATCGGCGCGGTCGAGGACGCCGGAGATACGGCCCTCGTTGATGGTGTAGATCCGATCCGAGAGACCGAGCAGCTCGGGGAGCTCCGAGGAGATGAGGATCACGCCTTTGCCCTGCCGGGCGATCTCCTGGATGACGCCGTAGATCTCGTACTTGGCGCCGACGTCGATGCCGCGGGTGGGCTCGTCCAGGATCAGCAGC
>JBPBQU010000116.1:0-2834 GCA_050955085.1 Janthinobacterium lividum
CCTGGTCGACGCCTGGGGCGGCGCTTACAGCGACGCGGGGACGAGCACCACGACGGTGTACGTCCCGACCAATCGGTCTATGACGATCGGGGCACCCTCGTCTACTCCGATGGTGGCCCGAACGGCGACGCGAGCGCGACCACCTTCACGGTGTACGTCTCCCTCGACCGTCCAGAGGTCCACATCACAACTTCCTGCCGGGGCCCTGGTGGGAGCCGGAGGGTGAAACTCCCTCCGGTTACCCGACCCTGGCTCCCTGCCCACCAGGATTGCGGCGAGGATCTTCCTTGCCCTTCGGTCGTGCCGCCGGCCAGGAGAAATCTGCAGGCTTTGTGCGGCGGACGCCCAGGAAGGAGGCCTACAGTGACTCGGCTCGGCAGGATGCGGGGCTCGCACGAGGAGGTAGCGGAGGCGTGACTCCCTGGATCGACGGTCTGCCCCCTGCTGCCACCGCGCGGGTGCAGCGCCAGCGCGCGAGCGGCACGGCCGGTTCCCTGCTGTCGGTGCCGGCGGCCGCGGGCGTGCGGGCGGCTGGGTTAGCCCCGGCGGGTGAGGTCTTCGGGTGCTACGTGGTGAACCTCGGGTGGTCGGGCGGTTTCTGCGACGGTTATGGGCTCGGCCAGGGGGGCTTGACCAGCTACCAGACGCCGGTGGTCTCCTCCGACAGCACCAACCGCTTCGCGAACGGTTTCGGGCCATTCGCGCGGGCCGTCGAGACCGCCTGGCAGGGTGCGCTCGACCGCTTGCTCGCGGAGGCCCGCGCACTGGGTGCCGACGGCGTCGTCGGGATCCGCACCAGCAGACGGCACGTCGACGGCAACGCCTACGAATTCTCCGCGCTGGGTACCGCCGTCCGGGTCCTCGACGCCGCTGCTGCTCCGGAGCTGTCCGGGCGGCAGGGGGTGTGGAGTGCCGGGTTGAGCGGTGAGGACTGCGCGGCAGCCATCCTTTCCGGTTTTGCTCCCCGCGGCATCGCGTTCGGCCTGACCGTCGCCACCAAGCATGAGGACTGGGCGCTGAGGCAGCAGCGGAACAGCTGGCAGAACACCGAGGTCACGGGGTTGACCGAGCTGCTGCAGAGGGCGCGGCTGGGCGCCCGGCGGCGCCTCGCGACGTCGGCGGCCAAGATAGCGAAGCACGGTGACCTCGTCGTCACCGAGGCACGGGTGCAGCAGTTCGACACGGCCTGCAACCAGGAGCTCGACCTCAACGCCGAGGCCACGTTCGTGGGCACCGTGCTGATAGAGATCCCGGGCCGGGCGCGCGGTGCCGGCCCGCGGCCGGTTCCCGTTCTCGCCCTGTCCGACGGCGGGCTGCGACCCGCCCAGTCCCGAACCAGCACCAGGAGAGCACCGCGATGACCCAGACCCCGGAGGGCCCAGACCTCAGTCAGGTGCACCTGCCACCCGATGCTCGCGCTCGCCTCGCCAGCATGCGGGGTGACGGCAAGCGCGGCATGTTCACCTCTGACCTGTCGGTGAACGAGTTCCTGCTCGTCCGGGAGGCGGGTTTCCGGCCCGTCGGGCTCGTGTTGGGTTCCAGCGTCTACCACGTGGGCATCCAGGTGGGGCGGTGGAGCAAGAACATGGAACTCGATAAACTGACCCAGGCGATGTATCACGCCCGCGAACTCGCCATGACGCGGATGGAGGCCGAAGCCGCCGAACTCGGCGCCGACGGCATCGTCGGGGTGCGGTTGGAGATCGAGTTCAAGGAGTACGGCAACGACCTGGCGGAGTTCATTGCGATCGGCACGGCCGTCGTCGCCGACGCCCCGCCGCCGAACGGGGCGTGGCGCAACGTGCACGGGCTGCCCTTCACCTCCGACCTCTCGGGCCAGGACTTCTGGACGTTGATCCAGGCCGGTTACGCGCCGCAAGGCCTGGTCATGGGCACCTGCGTTTACCACATCGCCCACCGCGGGATACTGACTTCACTCGCGACGATTGGCGCCAACGTCGAGATCGAGCAGTACACCGAGGCTTTGTACGACGCCCGCGAACTCGCCATGAGCCGGATGCAGGCGGAGGGCGAAGCCCTGGGGGCCGAGGGCATCGTCGGTGTCCAGATGCTGTCGCTGCCACACCGCTGGGGCGGGCACACCACGGAGTTCTTCGCCATCGGCACCGCCGTCCGCCCGCTGCGCGAGGACCACGTGATCGCCACCCCCACCCTCGTCCTCCCGCTGACCGACGGGGACCGTTGACACCGCCCGGGGTGGACGCCGGCGCCGGGCCCGGTATGGACCCGCAGGCGCTGCTCGAGGGCCTCGTCGGCGCGGCCCGGCAGGTGCTGGGCGCGGCGGCTCCCGATCTCATGCAGGAGCAGCGCAACCGCTCGCTGGCGGACCGGTTCGCCGGCCGGCCGGGCCGACTGCAGCAGGTGCGCTTCATCGGTCCCGACACCGTCCTCACACTGACCGCCGCCGGCGAGCGGTTGCGCGGCGAATTGGCGCGCGTGGTGCGGGGCGTCGTCATCTCCCGTCAGGCGCTGCCGCTGGGCGAGTGGCTCACTGCGTTCGCCGGCCAGCTCACGGTCCGCGCGACCGAGGTGGCGGGCGACGCTGCCGCCGTCGGGCGGGCGCTGGCGGCACTCGGCGTCCGGTCGGGCGGTTCGGACGTCCATGTCGAGGAAGCCGACGTCGACGGCGGCTTGGCGGGCCTCCTGCCGCGGACCGCGGGTCGGTTGCCGGCGGCGGCCGCGGCCGTGCTGCAGCGAATCGTGGGCCTGCTGCGCGAGGCGCTGCCGCGGGTCGCGGACCAGCCCGAGGCCGACCTGCTGCTGCGGCGCACCGCGACGGCGTACCTGCCGGACACGCTGCGCGCCTACCTGAC
>JBPBQU010000117.1:0-2832 GCA_050955085.1 Janthinobacterium lividum
GTCGACTTCCTCGGGGAGCGCGTGCCGATGGCGCAGGGTCCCGCGGCGCTCGCGATCGCCTCGGGTGCACCGTTGTTCCCGTTCGCGATGCATCACGACAGTCGCGGTGGCGACCACGCGGGTGTCTTGGTCCTCGACGTCGGAGCCGAGGTGCCCGTCCCGCCGCGGGTGGCGGGGCAGTCGGTGCGCGAGCACCGCCGGAGTGCGATCGCGAGCATGACCCAGGCCTGCGCAGACCACATCGCCGCTCACGTGCGCGCCCATCCCGCGGAGTGGCACGTCCTGCAGCCGTTCTTCCCCAGCGATGCGCCCCGGGGTGGGTCCTCGTGAGGATCGGCATCGTCTGCCCGTACTCCTTCGACGTGGCGGGTGGAGTGCAGTTCCACGTCCGTGATCTCGCCGAGCACCTCCTGCAGCTCGGACACCAGGTCCGTGTTCTGGCCCCGGCGGACGACGAGTCGCTGTTGCCGCCCTTCGCCGACCCGGGTGGCAACGTCGTCGCGGTGCCCTACAACGGCTCCGTCGCCCGGCTCTCCTTCGGACCGGTCACCGCCGCACGGGTCCGGCGGTGGATCGCGGAGGGCGACTTCGACGTCCTGCACGTCCACGAACCGCTCTCGCCCAGCACCTCGCTGCTCGCGCTGTGGGCCGCGACCGGGCCACTCGTGGCGACCTTTCACACCGCCAACCTGCGCTCGCGCGCGATGCAGGCCGCGTTCCCGCTGCTGCGCCCGAGTCTGGAGAAGATCTCCGCACGCATCGCCGTCAGCGAGGACGCCCGGCGCACCCTGGTCGAGCACATCGGCGGTGACGCCGTCGTGGTCCCCAACGGCGTGGTGACCCGGGCCTTCGCCGAGGCGCCCGCGCGGACGGAGTGGACGGGTACGCCCGAGCGTCCCGTCGTCGCGTTCGTCGGACGCCTCGACGAACCCCGCAAGGGGTTGGCTGTCCTGTGCGGGGCCGTGGCGCACGTGCGGGCGGTGGTGCCGGGTGTGCGGTTCCTGGTCGCCGGACGAGGTGACGTCGAGGCGGCCCGCGCGCTGCTGCCGGACCCCTCCGCAGTGGAGTTCCTCGGCCCCATCGACGACCGCGCGAAGGAGTCCCTGCTCGCCTCGGCCGACGTCTACCTCGCCCCGCACACCGGCGGGGAGAGCTTCGGCATCGTGCTCGTGGAGGCCATGGCGGCCGGTGTGGCCGTGGCGGCCAGTGACCTGGGTGCCTTCCGTCGCGTCCTCGACGACGGTGCGCACGGGCGACTCTTCACCGCGGGAGACGCCCGGGCCGCAGCCGAGGCCGTGCTGGATCTCCTCTCGGACGCCTCTTTGCGCCGGCGCCTCGCAGCCTCCGCTCAGGTGGCCTCCCGGCGTTACGACTGGTCGGTCGTGGCGGCGGAGATCCTGGCGGTCTACGAGACCGTGCGTGCCGGCCACGGCCCGCGCGGTGTCCGGGCCGACCGCAGGGCCACCTCCTGAGCGCGGTCGGGTGGGCGCTGCTGGGGTTGCTCCTGCTCTGCGTGCTGGCCTGGTATCTCTCGGCCACCGCGCAGCGCGTCGACCGCTTGCACCGCCGGGTGGAGACGAGCCGCGCCGCGCTCGACGCCGAACTCACCCGCCGCTCCGGCGCCGCGCTCGAACTCGCGACCTCGGGGGTCCTCGACCCGGCGTCGTCCCTCCTGCTGGCCGACGCCGCGACCGCAAGCCTCGATGCACCCCGTACCCCCGCTGCGTTGCGTGACGCGAGTGACGCCGACGACGCCGAGCGCTGGCGCGTGGAGAGCGACCTGTCGCGGGCGCTCGCAGCGGCGCTGCCCGGTGGGAACGGCGGGCAGCTCGGCCGGGTGCTGGCCGCGGCCCACCGCGTGGAACTGGCCCGTCGTTTCCACAACGACGCCGTGGTGCAGACCCGTCGGTTGCGCGCCAAGCGGGTCGTGCGCTGGGGCCGCCTCGCGGGGTACGCCCGGTGGCCCGAGACCGCGGACTTCGACGACGGTGGCGCGAGGTGACCGGGGGGTCGAACGCGACGGGTCGAGCGGGACGGGTCGAGCGGGACGGGGTGAACGCGGCGGGTGGGTGGGCGTGGGGCTCGTAGGATGGTCCCGTAACCGAGACACCGACGAGACGAAGCGCGAGGCGCGACACCGTGAGCACCGACGTGAGCAACCCCGAGACCACCCCGCTCACCCCTGAGGCGACCGGTGGCCCGGTCCTGGGCACCGCCCGGGTGAAGCGCGGCATGGCCGAGATGCTCAAGGGTGGCGTGATCATGGACGTCGTCACCGCCGAGCAGGCCCGGATCGCCGCCGACGCCGGCGCCGTGGCCGTGATGGCTCTCGAGCGGGTGCCGGCCGACATCCGCGCCCAGGGCGGTGTCTCGCGGATGTCGGATCCCGACATGATCGACTCGATCATCGCGGCGGTCTCCATCCCGGTCATGGCCAAGGCCCGCATCGGTCACTTCGTCGAAGCCCGTGTTCTGCAGTCGCTGGGTGTGGACTACATCGACGAGTCCGAGGTCCTGACCCCGGCCGACTACACCCACCACATCGACAAGCACGCCTTCACGGTGCCGTTCGTGTGCGGGGCGACCAACCTCGGTGAGGCGCTGCGCCGCATCACCGAAGGTGCGGCGATGATCCGCTCCAAGGGTGAAGCCGGTACCGGGGACGTCTCCAACGCCGTCATGCACATGCGCACCATCCGCGCCGAGCTCAACCGGTTGCGTTCCATGGAGGAGGACGAGCTCTACGTCGCCGCCAAGGAGATGTCCGCGCCCTACGCACTCGTGCGCGAGGTCGCCGAGAAGGGCAAGCTGCCTGTTGTCCTCTTCACCGCG
>JBPBQU010000118.1:0-2788 GCA_050955085.1 Janthinobacterium lividum
AACAGCGCCCTGCGGGCGCCATCACGTCACCCACAGGCGGTGGATCCAGGCTCAGCTCTGAGTCAGCTGGACGACACCCCAGGACAGCGGGGGCAGCACGATCGTCACGACACCGTCGACGACGGTGACGTCGGACAACGGGCGCAGGCCCACCTGGTCGTGCGCACCGCTCGCGTTGTTCGTGTGCCGGTCCTGACCCTGCGTCGCCGACAACACCCTGGCGCTGAGCACCTTCGCCGCACCGAGACCATCGAACGCGCGCAGCGGAACCTGCACCTCGGCGGGTTCGGTGAGGTCGCGGTTGGCCAGGAACAGGGACAGCGTCTCGTCGTCGTAGGTCGCCGCGGCGTCCACCACGTCCACGTCACCGAACTGGTCGGTCTCGTAGCGCTCGGAGTTCGTGACGACCTGCAGGACATTCCCCGTCGCGAGACGACGAACCTGCTCGAACGGGTGGGCGATCGCCTGTTTCCAGGCCGTCCCGCCCGGTTCGCTGCGCAACAACCCGATGACGTTGACGAGCTGTGCCTGGGCGCCGATCGTCACACGGTCACTGTGGCGCAACAGGGAGTTCAACAGGGTTCCGACGACGACGGCGTCCGTGATCGAGTACTCGTCCTCGATCACGCGGGGTGCGACATCCCACGGTTGCACACCCTCGCCGTGGTGTGGGCGGGACTGGTACCAGACGTTCCACTCGTCGAAGCTCAGGTTGATCTTCTTGGAGTGCTTACCCTTCGCCCGCACCGCGTCGGCGGTCGCCACCACCTGTTCGATGAACAGGTCCATGTCGACGGCGGAGGCCAGGAAACTCCCGACGTCGCCGTCCTTCTCCTCGTAGTAGGCGTGCAGTGAAACGTAGTCGACGGCGTGGTAGGCGAGATCGAGGACCGTCGACTCCCACTCACCGAACGTCGGCATCGAACGGCTCGAGGACCCCACTGCGACGAGTTCGATGTCGGGGTCGATGGAGCGCATCGCCATACCGGTCTCGGCAGCGAGCCGGCCGTATTCCACGGCGGTCTTGTGTCCCGTCTGCCAGGGGCCGTCGAGTTCGTTGCCCAGGCACCACAACTTGATGCCCAACGGGTCCTTCGTACCGTGCGCGATGCGCAGGTCGGAGAACTTGGTGCCCGCGGCATGGTTGGTGTATTCCAACAGGTTGCACGCGTCCTGCAGGCCCCGGGTGCCGAGGTTGACGGCCATCATCGTTTCGGTCTCGACCTTGCGCGTCCACGCGTCGAATTCCGCGAGGCCGAACTGGTTCGTCTCCACCGAGCGCCAGGCGCGGTCGATGCGGCGGGGACGGTCCGCGCGCGGGCCGACGGAGTCCTCCCACTCGAACCCCGAGACGAAGTTCCCGCCGGGGTAACGAACAACCGTCGGGCCGATCTCCTTGGCGAGTTCCAGGACATCGGTGCGCAGGCCGTTCTCGTCCGCGCTGGGGTGATCGGGTTCGAAGATCCCGGTGTAGACGCAACGGCCCATGTGTTCGACGAAGGAGCCGAACAGCCTGCGGGGGACCGGGCCCACGGCGAAGGCCGGGTCCAGGGCGAGACGAGCGGTACGCACGAATGGCTCCTCGGTGATCGCATCTTTGCAACGTTAGAAGGGAGTGGACACCGAAAGGGGGTGTGACGTCAAGGTGCGGATGCAACAATGCGCCGGTGCCTGCTTCCCGAGCAACCACGTTGCGTGACGTGGCGCAGGCGGCGGGGGTCTCGATCAAGACGGTGTCCAACGTCGTCAACGACCACCCCCACGTCCGCACCGAGATGCGGGAGCGCGTCCAATCCTTCATCGACGCCCTCGACTACCGTCCCAACGGGATCGGTCGGCAGTTACGGCAAGGTCGCACCGGTCTGGTGGCCCTGGCGCTGCCCAACGTCACGAGCCCTTACTACGGCGAGCTCACCTCGGCGCTGGTGACGAGCGCGCGGGCCCGTGGTCTCACCATGCTGGTGGAGCAGACCGATGCCGATCTCGAACGAGAGCGCGAGGTCGCGGCGGGGTTCCCGGTGCGCATCGTCGACGGACTGGTCTTCGTCCCGTTGGCCATGCCGGTGGAGGAGCTCGCGATGCGCCGCGACCGGACACCGGCCGTGCTCATCGGCGAGAACGGAGCGGGCTCCGAGCTGGACCGCGTCACCATCGACTCCGTCGACATCGGCGACACCGCGACCCGCCACCTGCTCGAGGTGGGCCGTACGCGGGTGGCCTTTTTGGGTGACAAGGTCGAAGACCGCTCGCCGGTGGTGCTCCAGCGGTTGGCCGGATACCGCAAGGCGTTGCGCCGCAACAAGGTCGTCTTCGACCCTGAACTGGTCCGGTCGTTGCCGGAGTGGGAACGTGAATACGGTTACACGGGAACCCTCGAACTGCTGCGCGCCCGCCCGGACGTGGACGCCGTCTTCGCCGCCAACGACCTCGTCGCCTTCGGGGCCCTGCACGCCCTGCGCCGCCTCGGGCGGCGCGTCCCGGACGACGTCGCGGTGGTCGGCGTCGACGACGTGGAGGAGTCGCGGTTCTCCGCCCCCACCTTGACGTCCATCGCCCTGGACCGCGTCGAGATGGCCGACCTCGCGCTGGGGTTGCTCGCCGACCGCCTCGCCGGACACGACGGCCCGGCTCGACTGCTCACCGTCTCGGGTCGGCTCGTGGTGCGGGAGAGCAGTGGCGAGGACGTCCACCCAGGGCCGGGCGTGCGATGACGTCACCGCGGAGCACGAGGCCGTCAGTGCGCCTCGAGGGGATCGGGTGCAGTGCGCAGGGCTTCGACCCCAGGGCG
>JBPBQU010000119.1:0-2679 GCA_050955085.1 Janthinobacterium lividum
CGGTCGCGCTCGTCCCGATGCCTCGTCCCCTTGATCCAGCCCCTGTCCCCTTGATCCAGCCCCTGTCCCCTCCATCCAGCCCCTGTCCGCTCCATCCAGCCCTGCTCAACCCAGCTCACTGTGCGCACGGCTGGTGGCGTGCACCTCGACCCCGTCCGCGAACGCGGCGGGCACGAAGGCAGCGAAGGGCGGCCGCAGCACGGCGACGAGGTCGACCTGGGCCGTGGTGCCGTCCGGACTGCCGGTACCGGCGCCGACCCGGACCCCGGACAGCTCCTGCGCCGCGCCCGAGCTGCGCAGGTAGGCCTCGACACTCGCCCGCACGGTGGCGTCGGACAGCGGCACGGCACCAGCACGCAGACCACCCGCGGCGTAGTAGGCGTCTTCGTCGACCGCGTCGGCGGCATCGACCGCCGCGACGTCGGCGATGGCGTACAACCGCTTGCGCTGCAGATGCACAGCCGTGGCGCTGGTGATGACGAGGACGAGGACCATCGCGAGCAGCGCGAACCCGAGGGAGAGCAGGGCGATGCGCCCCTCGTCCGCCCCCTGCCCGGAACGCACGCGAAACCTCACGAGACGACTCCGGTTACGAAACCCGGTCTCACGGCGCGGCGAACCGGTCGGCGACGGCGACCCTGCGTACCTGCACCGGGACACTGACGGGGACGGCGCCGCGCACGAATCCGGGGACGAGGGGCAGGTCGACGGCGACCCGGACACTCGCGGCGACGCTCGCCTGCGGGGTGCGGCACGGGGTCGCCGCGCATTCCAGGTCGAGCGAACCGGGGGCCGGGGTGAACCCCTGATCGGCGAGCGCGATCGTGACGACCGCCTCGGCGCGTTCGCGCGCCAGCTCGTCACCGTCGGTGGTGGCGAGGACGCGGGCGGCCTCGCGAGCGCCGGACTCCGCGGCGAAGGTCGCGGCCTGCACCCGGCCAAGAGTCAGGACGAGGTAGGCGAGGGGTACGAGAAGCAGGACACCGACGGCGAGGAACTCCAGGGTGGCGCTCCCCGCGTCGGGGTTCGCGCGGGTGCGTGCGTAGGTGCTCGCGACGGGCCTCATGCGAGACCTCCCTCCTGCAGTGCGTGACCGCGGACGTCCAGCACCCGGCCGACGCCGAGGAACGCGATGACCGGCAGTGGCGCCCGCACCCGCACCTCGACGACCTCGACACCGTCACGCGTGCGGACCTGTGCGCTGACGTCGTCGGCGAAGCGGGGTGAGAGGGCTCCCGCGAGGAGTTCCCGGGTCCGCTGCGCGCCGAGTTCCGGTGAGTTCCCGGTGAGCGCCCCATAGCGGGCACCCTCCCCCGCGCAGTCCACTGCGGTCGATCGGACATGTTGCACCACAGCGAGTTGGACGACCGCTGCGAACAGCAGCGCGAGGATCCCGGCCACGGCCGCGAATTCCGCGACGGCCGAACCCTCGTCCCCGCGGCCGGCGCCCCGGGGCGCGCTGCCATCCGGCGTCCGGGTCACAACTGCCCGACGACGGCGTCCATGGCCTGGGTGAACATCGCCGCCAACCGCGGGCCGGCGATCGCCCACAGGCCGACGACGAGCCCGGCCGTCATGAGGGTGACCAGGACCCAACCGGGGACGTCCCCGCGGTCATCACCGGAACGCACGAGCAGGGACAACCGACGTAGCACGCGACTGGGCAGGCCCATCGGGTTCGACGGGTTCGTTCGGTTCGACGGGTTCGAGGGGTTCGACGGCAACATGGTTCCTCCAGGGGTTTCGGTCAGCGGGTTCGACAGGTCCTCAGGGGCCCAGTTGCAACTGGGCGAGGCCGGGATAGACGGCGAAGAGCACGACGACGGGGAGGATCCCGAACACGACGGGGACCATCATCTGAACCTCGCGCCGTCCACCCGCCTCGAGCAGCCGTCGCCGTTCACCCTCCCGGGCGTCACCGGCCTGGGCGCGCAGCACGTCGGCCAGCGGGCTCCCCGCCTCGACGGCCACGCAGATCCCGTCGACGAAGCGGGCGAACGCGGGCACGGCGAGGCGGTCGGCGGTGGCGGTGAGCGCGTCCAGCAGCGGAGTTCCGGTGCGAACCTCGCCCAGGGCGCGGCGCAGGTCGGCGCAGAGCGGGCCCGATCCCGTCGCGACGCGCTCGAGGGCCGCGGCGACGTTCTCCCCGGCACCGACGGAGAGGGCCAGCAGTTCCGCCACCGCAGGGAGGTCCTCGACCACCTGCGCCCTGCGACGCCGGACCGCGCGGAGCAGGACCTGGTCACGGACCAACGCCCCCGCCAGTGCGCCGGCGAACAGCAAACCCGTTGCGGCGAGGGGGGTCAAGGCACTGCGCAGCAACAACCCCCAACATCCGAGGGCCGCGACCGCGGCCCCGGCGAGACCCCACACCACCTGTTCCGCGCGGTGCTGGGCGACGTCGCGGTCGGGATCGAGCGTGCGCAGCCGTTCACGCACGACGGCGGTGGAACCGAGCCACCCGCCGACGACCCCGCCCCCCGCGAGCAGCGCCTGCTGAACCAGCGCACGCCATCCACGGCCGCGGGCGGGTCGGAGGTAGGGCCCGATCCGATCCTCGAGTGACGGTGTGCGACGCAACGGCACACCACGGACGACGAGCCAGCACCCGATGCCCGCGACCCCGCCGAGACAGGCCCCGGTGATCCCGCCACTCATCGCCGCCCCCCGTCCATCCCA
>JBPBQU010000120.1:0-2667 GCA_050955085.1 Janthinobacterium lividum
CGGCCTCGACCTGGTGCCGCCAGGGCAGGCCCCCACCCGTCGTGACCTGCAGGGCCTCCACCACGGTCGGATCGGCCCAGGAGGGCCACGGGACCCGGACGCCCGGCCGTGCGGGCAGCTGCTCGACGTGGCGTACCCGGTCGCTGTGCACCCCTGAGTCGAGCAGTTGCTGCCAGCTGCTCGTTGCACTGCCAATGCTGGCACTCCCGATGCTGGCACTCCTGATGCTGGCACTCCTGATGCTGGCACTGCCGATGCTGTTGGCACTACTGGCCGGGTCCACGCCACCATCATCGCCCCTCGGGGTGACACCGGGACTCTGCTGAACAAGCCACTCACGCAGCGCAATGGTTGAATGCAAATGGGCGTGCCACACGGCACGGCCACCACCACGAAGTTTGATCCAACAGCTGACCAGCAGCGAGGAGGCGTCCTGTGGACCTGTCGGTGACCAGCCGCGAGGAGAGCGGCCGGACCGTCGTCGAGGTGTCCGGTGAGATCGACGTCTACACGGCACCAACCCTGCGGGAGCGTCTGAACGAGCTCGTCGGCGCGGGCCACCACCACCTGGTGGTCGACATGGAGGGCGTCGAGTTCCTCGATTCCACCGGTCTCGGCGTTCTCGTGGGCGGCCTCAAGCGGGTCCGCTCGCACGACGGTTCACTGCACCTGGTGTGTCAGCGCGAGAAGATCCTCAAGGTCTTCCGCATCACCGGGTTGACCAAGGTCTTCCCCATCCACGACACCGTCGCCGACGCGATCGCCGCCTCGGCATCCGCCGACGAGGCGAACGCGACCTCCTGACCCGTGGCGACGGTGGCTCTGCGGTTCTCACCCCGTGCCGAGCACGTACGCACCGCACGGTTGGTGGCCGTGTCCGTCGCCCGGCGGGCGGGGTTCGCCGAGGAGCAGCTCGACGAGATCCGGGTGGCCATCGGCGAGGCCTGCGCGCAAGCCGTCGCGACCGACGACCTCGCGGCGAGTGGGGAGCCCGTCGGCCTGGTGGACATGCGGTTGCGGGACGACGATGACCGGTTGGACGTGACCGTGTTCCAGTACGGTCGCGACGGATTGCCGACCACGGCCCCCTCGGGGGTGGCCCCGGAGTCCGATTCCTTCTCGCTCGCGCTGCTGGCGGGGATGGCGGATGCCAGCCGATCGGCGTTCAACGGGGGCCTGGTTCTCAGCTGGACCCGGCACCCGGCGGGCGTCCCCACCTCGTAGACCCCACCTCTCAGACCCGGCCTCTCAGACCCCGCCTCCCAGTCCCCCGGCTGGTCGTCGCCCGATGCCTCCCTGCCCGATGTCACGCCGCCCAGTAGATCCCTGCCCGCCGGCAGTCGACGTCGAGGAGGACGGATGATCCGAAGCGCCACCCAGGGGTCCACGGACGCCCTTGCAGAGGGTCTGTCCGGTACCGCGCAGAACATCACCATCGCCATTGCCATCGGTGCCGTGCTGGCCCTCGTGCTGGCCGCGGTGATGCGGCGTCAGGTACTGGGCGCCGGTGAGGACAGCGCGGCCGAAAGGTCCAGCCCCGCAGTCGAGCAGGACGGCGCTGCCGCGCACCCGCGCCGACGGGTAGCCACCCTGGGTTGGGTCGCGGTGGCGCTGGCCCTCCTGCTGTTCGCCCTTCCGGCCGACTCGTGGGGGATGCGTGCCGCCCGCAGCGCCGCGTTCGTCGTGGGGGTGGCGTTCTCTGCCGTCCTCGGTTACTTCGCGAGGACACTCGCGCTGCGAGCCGACATCCGGGTGGCCGCCGCCGCCGGCACCGGGGCGGGCGGATACGAACGTGATCTTCGTCTGGCGTCGCGAACCGGCGGGGTCGTCGGGTTGACGACCGTCGGTCTCGGACTGCTGGGCGCCGCGATCGCGGTCCTCGTCTATGGCCGTGACGCCCCGATCCTGCTGGAGGGTCTCGGCCTCGGGGCCGCGGTGTCGGCCGTGTTCCTGCGCCTGGGCGCTCGCACCGGCACTGGCGCGGCGGACATCGGGATGGCCCCGGACCTGTTCGGGTCCTACGTCGTGACCATCGCTGCGGCCGTCTTCCTCGGGCCCGGGGCGATCGGCGATGACGGTCTCGTCCTGCCCCTGCTGATCCCCGCGATCGGTGCGGTCGCGGCGGCGCTGGCGGTCCTG
This sequence comes from Janthinobacterium lividum, assembly GCA_050955085.1. GTDB lineage: Bacteria > Actinomycetota > Actinomycetes > Actinomycetales > Kineococcaceae > Kineococcus. Next base: position 2,140 of record JBPBQU010000120.1, read on the forward strand.
CTGGTCAGGGTCCGCCAGGGTGTGCCCGGTCCACGGTCGATCCGCAACGAGTTCTCCGCCGGCGTCGGTGTCGCGCTGCTCGGGGCGGCGCTCGCATGCTTCCTGGTCCTCCCCTCGCGTTTCTCCGACCTCACGGGAGCCGGGGTCACGGTCGCGGCGCTCAACGGTGACCCACGCACCGTGGCGCTCGGGGCGGTGTTCCTCGGGATCCTGCTCGTGGTGCTCATCCGCTGGATCTCGGCCCACGTCAGCAGCGTGTCTCGCCCGCCGCTCGTGCCGCCCGGTTTCGGGTCCGGCCTGGAGTCGGCGGTGTACACGACGCTCGTCATCGCCGGCGCGCTCTACCTGGCGTTCCTGCTCGCAGGAGGGGTGCTCGTCCTCGCGACGTTCCTGGTGGCGCTCGTCGGGTGCGGGGTCCTGAGCACCGTCGGCGTGATCGTCGCGATGGACACCGTCGCGCGCGTGAGTGACGACGCCCGGGGCATCGCCGAGATGGAGGGTGACGTCGATGAGGAGGGTGGCGCAGTC
>JBPBQU010000121.1:0-2656 GCA_050955085.1 Janthinobacterium lividum
CGCTGCGCAGCAGGGGGGGTGCGACTCGCGGTCGAGCCCGTCAGGGCTGACCGCGGCGCAAGTGGAACCAGCGCTCCCTCTGACCCGCACGCCCGGGTCAGAGGGAGCGGTCTGTCCCGCCGTCCACGGTGAGCGAGGCTCCCGTGATGTACGAGGCGGCGGGGGAGAGCAGGAAGACCGCAGCCCGGGCGAACTCGTCGGGGAGCCCGGGGCGACGCAGCGGGATCCTCGCCAGCATCTCCGGGGCCAGCTCAGCCGGCTCCTCGAGCTCCAGCGGGAAATCGGCCTCCACGTGGCCCGCCAGCAGGTTGTTGATCCGGACCCCTCGCGGGCCGAGCTCGTCCGCCAGGGCCTTGGCGGCCATCGCCAGCCCCGGGCGCAATCCGTTCGCCACCCCCGCGTCGGCGGTGGGCGTGCGCACCGTGGAGGAGAGCAGCAGGACCATCGAGGCCCCCTCACCGGTGGCGGCCTTCCCCACGGAACGAGCCAGCCGAAGCGGCCCCAGCAGGGAGGATTCGAAGGCTTCGCGCCAGGCGGCGTCGTCGGCCTCGAGGACTGAGGAGGACGGCGGGGTCCCGCAGGAGATCACCGCGCCGTCGATGCGACCGAAGCGGGCGTTGGCGGCGGCGACGAGGCGGGTCTCCGTGCCGGGCTCCGAGACGTCACCGGGGACCAGCAGCAGTCGGGTGGGATCGCCGATGCTGGGGGCCACGGCGGCCAGGTCGTCCTCGTCCACCGCGGAGAGCACCAGTAGAGCTCCCTCGTCGGCGAGCACCCGCGCGCACGACAGCCCGAGACCGGTGGACGCACCGGAGACGATGTACACGCGGTCGGTCAACCCTAGGTCCATGCGTCCATTGTTGCGCAGAGTGGCAGTTGAGACACACAGGATGATCGTCAGCCTGAGAAAGGTGGCCCGTCGGCGGCCTGTCCCCGGTGTCTGCAGCCCTCAGTTCAGGTGCAGGGCCTCGACCTCGGCGTCTTCGGCATCCTCATCGGCGCCCGGACGGCGCGGTCGGCCACGTCGGGTGAACCGGGGACCCACCGTGGGCGCCGATGCGTCGGCACCCACCTGCGCCGGCAACGTCCCCGACCTATCCGCGCCGACGCTGTCTTCCGGCCCGTTGTCGGAAAGCCCATTGTCGGAAAGCCCATTGTCGGAAAGCCCGGTGTCGGAAAGCCCGGTGTCGGAAAGCCCGTCGTCGAGAACAGCGCCGTCGCCGCTCTCCTGCAGGCCAACGCGTCGCGACTCCAGTTCGCGCCGGCCGGCGACGACCCAGACCACCAACGCGGTGAGCGCGAAGCCGTACCACTGGATCGTGTAGGCGAGGTGCGGCCCCTCGTCGACCTCGGGTCGTGCCAGCACTATCGGCCGCACCGCGGGCGTCGGCGTCTCGTCGGCGAGCACGGCGTAGCCACCCAGCAGGCGCGGAGCCCCCGCCCTCGAGGTCTGGCGGGCTACGGCGACACCCGCGATGGAGGAGACCTGGCCCTCGGGTGCCGTGGCGCGGCGCGCCTCCTCCCACGGTTTCACCCGGGCCACCACCTCGACCCTCCCCACCGGAGGGGCCGGGACCTCGTCGGGCACGTCGGTGGCGTCGCCGGCCGGTAGCCACCCGCGATCGATGAGCAGAGCCGTCCCGTCGCCGAGGACGAGCGGTACGAGGACCTCGTACCCGGTCTGCTCGTTCTGCGGGCGGTTGCGCACCAGGACAGTCGCCGCCGCGTCGTAACTACCGTCGACGCGCACCGGGGTCCAGGCGTCGTCCGCGGCCACATCCGAGCCGTCAGCCGGCAGGACGCTGAAGACGTCGGAGGGGGTGGCGTCGTAGTTCTGCACCAGGGGCGCGTTGCGCGCGAGGCGAGCCTGGCGACGTTGCCATTGCCAGTGCCCCAGGCAGACGCACACGATCGACACCGCCACCGCGAGAGCGAGGCCACGCATCCATCGGGGGTCTCGCACCAGCCCCAGGACCGAGCCACGGCCTGGTGCCCGGGTAGAACCGTCGATCACGCGCTCAGCTCGTCCACCTCGACGACATCGCGCAGGAACCCACGGGCGTGCAGGAAGGCAGCGAGGTTCTCGCGGTGCTCCGCGCACGCCAGCCACGTCTTGCGCCGCTCAGGGGTGTGCAGACTCGGGTTGTTCCACAACAGACCGAAGTCCGCGTGGTGGGTGCAACCACGTGCACTGCAGACCAGGTCGGAGGGGGGCTCGTGCCCCGGCTCACCGCTGGTGCTCCGTGGCCGGTCGCTGGGAAGGGCGTTGAGCTCGGTCGTGGGGACGGCGGGGGTGTCCACACCCGCAGTCTCGCACCGCTGACGCGCAAGCTCCGCGTGTCGCCGCTTCGACGGGCCGGAAAACTTGGGGAGAACTCTGCCTGGGCCCGAGACCCGGCCCAGCGGGGTGCGGCTGCGGGTGGGAATCACGACCCGGCCCCGCCCCCTCGCTGACCGGGTTGGATGTTGGTGACGTGCGCCTCGATCGCGGGCAGCTGACGCACCTGCTCCGCGGGCATCTCGAAGGATTGCGGGGGCGGCCCCTGGGACTCGCGGCCGGCGTTGGCCAAGACCACGGCGATGTAGGGCAGGAACACGGCGCCGGCGACGAAGAACCAGCGCACCCAGTGCTGGATGAGGACGAACAGCAGGAAGC